>NZ_JBHVQU010000086.1:0-16925 GCF_042886655.1 Peribacillus sp. NPDC058002
TCCATAGATAGGTGATAGCTCATAAAGGGCATGTCCGTCACGACAAATGTATCTGGTGCACCGCGTTTTACTGCCTTTGTATGATGGATCATGTCATTCACCGTAACTGGAATCGTTGATTCATATCCCAATACGACCATTCCTAAAGAATCGCCGACTAAAATCATGTCTACACCTGATTGTTCGGCTAACTTTGCTGACGGGTAATCATAAGCCGTCAGCATGACAATTTTCTCTTGATTTTGTTTCATTTTCAAAAAATCTCCGGACAATTTCATTACGTTTCCTCCTTTTGATGGAGGAGATGAAAACATCAGCGAAAACTGGTGTCTATACATTCATGCGCAAAAAAAAGACTGACTAAAAAAGTATCTGTTTTGCTACGAAAAATGGCTTAAAAAGCCAAATATCGACACAGACTTATCTTTTAGTCAATCTTTGTTTCATCAGAAGTTTCATCCCTCCGTCCCCGTCCAGTTCTCTGGATCAAGGCAGATTTTCAAATAATTTGGTATTTATGGGGGTGCAGTTCACATTAGATACTGCCCACTTGCATTATATCAAGCCAAATTAAAAATTTCTATTTAATTTTCACGAATTTGACAAAATCTACTGAATTTCAATATCTGCAGAATATATCGAGTGTACGGTTCCCTTTCCGTCTTCAAGAAGTAAAACGCCTGAATCCGTTATGCCCAATGCTTTTCCGACAATCGTGTCATTAACCGTACTGGCTTTGATAACCTGGCCTAGACTGATCGCATAACTCTCCCATAAATCCTTTATTGGCATGAAGCCTTGATCTAAATAGAGTTCGTACAAATTTTCGAGACGGAACAATACTCGTTGAATGACCTTGGACCTTGACACTATCCCTCCACTTTCTATGAGAAGGGAAGAAGCCTTTTCCTGCAGTTCTTCAGGAAAATCCTCCAATTGCTGATTGATATTCATCCCAATTCCGACAATGACGGAATGGATTCTATCTGACTCCGCCTGCATCTCCGTCAGGATTCCCACCACTTTCTTGCGATTCACCAAAATATCATTCGGCCACTTTATTTGTGGCTTCAAATCAGTGATATCTTCCATAGCCTGAGCCACAGCGACTGCGGCCAATAATGTAAGTTGCGGAGCCTCATGAATCGGGATTTTCGGTCTTAGGATCAGACTCATCCAGATGCCGCTGAATTTCGGGGAATGCCAAGATCTCATTAGCCTTCCTTTTCCGGATAACTGCTCCTCGGCAACGACGAGGGTTCCCTCCTGAACGCCTTCATTTGCTAGTTGATGCGCTATTTTTTGAGTGGATTCTACAGTCTCCTGATAGTGGATCATCTTGCCGATCGTTTTTGTTTCCAAGCCAAGTTGTATTTCGCTCTCTGATACTTTTTCCGGAGCTGATATGATCCGGTAGCCTTTTTTCCTAACGGCTTCCACGTTATATCCTTCACTGCGCAGGTCTTCTATATGCTTCCAGACAGCTGTGCGCGAACAGCCAATGTATTCAGCAATTTCCTGACCGGATATGAACGCACCATCCGCTTTTGATAGAGCTTCCATCAGCTTTGTTCTTAACTCAGATTGCATTTCGCCAGCCACCTCTTTATTTCTTCTTTATCATTTCTTAATTCTTCATTCAAGACAGCCTTCAATATTTTTTCCAAGTATTCTTTGACCCATGGACCTGGCTTTTCTTGATGCCAATTCAATAAATCCGTTCCTGTAACGGCAAGATCCGACATTTGTTTTATAATAAGTCCATTGTAACGCTGATGTGCATTCTCCTCCGCATCCGATACATTACCGCCAGTCAGTGCCGCCTTGACTTTAGCAGCTTGTACTGTTACGCCATGACCTGCCTGAAATACATCGATGGCTGATGGTTCTTTCTTCACTAGCTGTATCGTACGTTGAATGTTTCTTATCGTTTTCAATGGCAGCTTCCATGCCCTCAAAGACTTTTCGAGTTCCTGATCCTTTGTGTGAACCATGATTATAGACCATATTTCTGCCGCTTTTAGCTGATGAAGCGGCAGGTCCAGTAAGTCCGTCAAATGATCTTTTTTACTCGAGAATAGAGGCAGATATTGATATAATCCGCTTTCCAGCAAGAGTGAGAAAGCCCTTATCTTATTGGAGCCGGCCACTAGCTTCTCAAATTCAACCAGGATTCTTTCGACAGCGATTTCACTGATGATTTGAGCATTCTCTTTAAGGGAATGAAAGGTTTCTTGATCCAGATCAAAATCAAGTTGACTTACGAACCTTAATGCACGCATCATTCTCAATGCATCCTCATGAAACCTTTCATGCGGGTTGCCAACCGTGATAATCCTTTTTTCTGCCAAATCACGCTTACCATTAAATGGATCTATGATTTTTCCGGTCTTATCCATTGCCATTGCATTCATCGTAAAATCTCTTCTTTGCAAATCCTCTGTCAAAGAACGGACAAATTGTACAGAATCGGGTCTGCGAAAGTCCGAATACCCGCTTTCCGTTCTAAACGTCGTAATTTCGTATGTACCCGAATCCGTAATGACAAGCACTGTTCCGTGGTCGATTCCGATGTCAGCCGTATTAGGAAAAATCCTTTTGATTTCCTGGGGTGTTGCGGAAGTGGCGATGTCCACATCGTTTATGGGCCTGCCAAGGATATAATCCCTTACAGAGCCGCCGACGAAATAAGCCTCGTATCCTGCTTCTTCTATCACTTCCAGAATGGGTACTGATTTTAAGAATAATCGATCCATCAGCATCCCCTCCCTATTCTATGGATTTACCTTCAATTGCTTGAATGTAGATGGCTTCATACTCTGACATGATCGTATCGGAGTGGAAATCAGTATTGGCCCTTTCCAGCGCAGCTTCAGAAAAGCGTTTATGTAAAATCGGGTCACTTAAAAGTCCCACCGCTTTTTCAGCAACCATATCGACATCTCCCAATTCACAAATATAACCAGTCTTCCCATCAACGATGACTTCAGGAATTCCCCCGATATTCGTCCCGATACAAGGAACTCCACATGCCATCGCCTCGAGCAGCACAAGTCCGAAACTCTCTTTTTCCGATAACAGGAATATCAAATCACTGATTGAATATAATTCGGCAAGGTTATCCTGCTTACCAAGAAACAAGACCGAATCATCGACTCCAAGATCTTTAGCCAATTTCAATACGGTTGTCACTTCCGGCCCGTCTCCTACTAGCAAAAGCTTTGCGGGCACTTTCTTTTGAGTTAAATAAAACGCCTGGATGACGTCTTTCACTCGCTTGACCGTACGGAAATTCGAAACATGTATGATCACTTTTTCATCTTCTCTGATTCCGTATTCATCCTTAAGGTAATCTGAATTTGATTTATGGTAATCTCTTTCATCAATAAAATTATAGACGGTTTTGATTTCCTTATTCGGTGCGATTAATTCGTGCGTTTGCTGAACAAGGGATTTAGATACTCCAGTAACGACATCTGATTGCTCTATCCCGAATTTTATCAAATTGGTCAATGAGGGATCATGGCCTAATACGGTTATGTCCGTACCATGCAGCGTGGTTACGATCTTAACTTCATTACCTGACATCTGCTTTGCAAGGATCGCACAAACAGCATGTGGAATTGCATAATGAACGTGAAGGATATCTAACTTCTCCCGTTTTACGACATCTGCTATCTTGCTGGCAAGAGCCAGGTCATATGGTGGATATTGAAAGACTGAATAAGAATTCACTTCAACCTGGTGATAAAAAATATTACAGTACATCTTATTCAAGCGAAAAGGGAGGCTTGAAGAAATGAAATGTATTTCATGTCCTTTTTCTGCAAGCATCTTACCTAATTCAGTTGCTACGACACCCGAACCCCCAACTGTAGGGTAGCAGGTAATTCCAATTTTTAATTTCATAACTTATTTTTCTCCTAACAAGTCGGCATCGATCAGTAACGGTTTTTTTGTCATGAATCCCTCCGCATAGGCGACACCCACTTCTTTACCGAACATCCGCTCCCGTGCCTCTACAGTCTCGATATAGCCATTAACTAGCGGTGTTTCTACAGATATTTGACTTTTATCGAATTGGCTGCCATATGCCCTAAGGCTATCCAGCTTTTTCGATATTGTAGAAGTGATGTCCACGACGAAGTCCGGTTTGTGAAACCCATTGATCATATAATAGTACATATTTTGGACACGATGAGAATCCAGGCCTTCTTCTTCCATATACTTTCTTACTCCTGCCGAAAAAACTGCTTCCTCGACTAATTTTGCACAATTACCATGATCGGGATGGCGATCTTCCAAAAATGGTGCAAATACAAGGGCAGGTTTATATTGGCGAATGACCGTAATGATTTGATTTATGTATTCCGCTTTCATGTATAGTCCCCGGTCGGGTAGATCAAGGGAAATCCTCTTCACCCCAAGGATTTCAGCAGCCTTCTGCGCTTCCTCTTGCCGCAATGGAACGGTACCATTGGATGACATTTCAGCCTTTGTCAAGTCACAAATGACAATTTCCCTGCCTTGTTGCACATATTTAGCGATTGTGCCGCCCATACCGATTTCAACATCATCAGCATGTGCGCCAAAAGCCAGGATATCTATGTTACTTTTGTTTTTCATTTATCTCACCTTGTTTTTGCCGTAGTTTTAGCCAATCCATATACCCATGTTTCAATCCTTGTATCAGCACTTCTGCCGTGCCCATATTTGTCGCCAAGGGAATTTCATATACATCTGATAGTCGTATAAGCGCCGATACATCAGGTTCATGTGGCTGTGATGTCAAAGGATCGCGGAAAAATAGGACCATGTCCATTTCTCCGCGTGCAATCATTGCACCTATTTCCTGATCCCCGCCAAGAGGTCCTGAATGAAAACGATGGACGGGCAGTGATACTTCTTGCATGATTCGTTTCCCGGTCGTACCTGTTGCAAATAATTCATGCTGCTCAAATACAGCTTTATAAGCTGTTACAAATCGAATGATATCTTCTTTTTTCTTATCATGGGCAATTAAGGCAATTTTCATCGTAAATCCTCCTGATCCCTATTCGATAATATTTTCAAGGCCGTATACAAGAACATCCAATTTCATGACGGTATCGACGGCAAGTTTGACTCCTGACATGAAGGACGCTCGATTAAAGGAGTCATGCCGAACCGTCAATAGCTCTCCATCACTTCCGAAAAGCACCTGTTGATGGGCAACCAGTCCCGGTAGCCGAACACTGTGGATATGCATGCCATCTACATTTGCACCTCTTGCCCCCTGGATGGTTTCTTTTTCATTAGGGTGCCCCTGTTGTTTTGTTTCACGTACCGCTGCAATCATGTCTGCCGTTTTGGAAGCAGTGCCAGAAGGTGCATCCAGTTTTTGATCATGGTGCATTTCTATGATCTCTACATCAGGGAAATACTTTGCAGCCATTTGGGAAAACTTCATCATCAAAATGGCTCCAATTGCAAAGTTTGGCGCGATGATGCAACCAATGCCCTTTTCTTTTGTTAATGAATCCAGCTTCGCTAAATCTTCCTTAGTAAAACCTGTCGTTCCCACTACAGGGCGGATACCATGATTAAGTGCCGTTTCGGTATGGAACATCCCCACTTCAGGTGTGGTCAAATCTATCAATACGTCCGCCTTTATAGAAGAAAAGCATTCATTTATATCCGAGAAAACCGGTGCTTCAATACCGTGAAAACCTTCTATCGCAGATATGCTTTCCCCGTTATGCTTGCGATCTATGACAGCTGCCAATTCAAACCCTTCTGTCCTATGTACAAGCTTCACCGCTTCATTTCCCATTCTGCCACGTGGACCAGCTACAATCACTTTGACTTTACTCATCTTTACCTTCCTCCTCCATTTTCTCTTCTTTTCTTGTCCATCTATCTTTATCACGGGTTGTAAACTTTTCCATGACCAAATCATGCGAGTTTTGAAGGTCAATCCCTAAAGAATTGGCAAAACAAATCAAAACAAAAAGCATGTCCCCTAATTCCGCTTCAATCGTATTCTCTTCCTCTGTTGCCTTCTTTGGTTTTTCACCATGGTAATGATTGACTTCCCTAGCCAATTCCCCAAGTTCTTCAGACATGCGGGCGAGCATGGCCAGAGGGCTGAAATATCCTTCTTTAAATTGTCCTATGTATTGGTCGACTTCCGCTTGCATCTGTTGGATCGTCTTATGCTTTTCCATATCGTCACCCATTCTTGATTTTCGTTTTCAAGCATCATACCTTCTCCATGTTAGCTAAAAGTGAAACAGAAGACAACAGATACGTTCGTGAATCAGAATTGCCCATAGTTGGTTAATTAGTTATAATAAGTAAATTAATGATAGGCAAACCTTTGGAGGTATGGGACATGCTTTTGGGCTTAAAATTGAAAAATATTATATTCATCCTTTTTGGGGCTGGAATATTCGCTTTTGGCCTCGTGCATTTTAACATGCAGAACAACTTGGCCGAAGGCGGATTCACCGGTCTCACCTTGATTATATATCAACTTATCGGAATAAATCCTTCTTATTCTAATTTGATTTTGAATATTCCTTTATTTTTAATAGGGTGGAAATATTTAGGACGAACTTCTTTCTTTTATACGATTATCGGAACGGTCGGCCTCTCCGTTTGGCTATGGGTTTTCGAAAGATACCAAATCGAAATCGATCTCGGAAACGACTTGATGCTTGTGGCATTGTTTGCCGGGGTTTTTGTTGGTGTCGGGCTGGGCATCATCTTTCGTTACGGCGGGACAACAGGCGGAGTGGATATCATCGCCCGTTTTGCCCATCGTTACTTGGGGATGGGAATGGGACGGACCATGTTCATCTTTGATGCCGTCGTCATTGGCCTGTCCATCTTAACCTACCTTGATTACCGGCAAGCGATGTATACCCTTGTTGCCGTATTTATAGGTGCCAGAGTGATCGACTTTATGCAAGAAGGAGCCTATGCAGCTAGGGGTGCAATGATCATTAGTGATAAAAACAAGCAAATTGCTGAAAAAATCATGAATGATATGGAGCGGGGCGTAACCGTATTAAGGGGATATGGGTCCTTTACCCGCAATGACCGGGAAGTACTCTACTGTGTTGTCGGTAAAAATGAACTGGTCCGCTTAAAGACTGCCATAACATCGGTGGATCCTCATGCATTTGTATCTGTAAGTGAAGTGCATGATGTATTGGGTGAGGGCTTTACCCTTGATGAAAACAAAAATCCCATTGAAAGGTAATCCTTTTATTTGTGGCATACCGATAGAATGCAATCCTTATGAATGTTGCCCTATTAACTGAATTTTATTAGCCATGTGCAGCAAATACTTTTAAAAATAAAAAAGGACCCCATCCCAAGATGGAGTCCTTTTTCAAATTAATCCTCTTCCCTCATTCCTGTATACATAAGCAAAAGACGAACTAATTCCAGTACGGCTACAAGAGCGGCAGCAACATAAGTCATCGCAGCAGCACTTAATACTTTTCTCGTTTCCCGTTCTTCATCATTCCGGATGACCCCAACGGAAACGAGTTGATCCATTGCCCGAGAAGAAGCATTGAATTCAACAGGCAGGGTTATCACTTGGAACAATACAGCGGCAGCCATAAATACGATACCTGCTATTAATAAGCCTGGAATTCTGGCTAACACCCCGATTAAAATCAAAATCCATGATATGTTAGAGCCAAAATTAGCTACCGGTACTAATGCATGGCGAAAACGCAAGAATGCATATGCTTCTTTGTCTTGAATCGCATGTCCAACTTCATGGGCTGCAACCGCTACACCGGCAACTGAATGGCCGTGATAGTTATCAGATGATAAACGCACCGTTTTATCCCTTGGGTCATAATGGTCCGAAAGCATTCCAGGTGTCTCTTCGACCCTGACATTCAACAGTCCATTTTGGTCCAAGATGGCCCGTGCCGTCTCAGCACCATTCATGCCAGAAGAGGCCGATACATTTGAATATTTTTTATACGTGCTTTTCACTTTCATTTGTGCATAAATCGGGATTAAAATGATAATCGCCAAATAAATGAAATACATGGTATCCTCCTATAACTATTATTACTCTTAATTCTATGGAATGAAGGCAACAGTGTCAAATATAGTGTTCTCTTCCCGTGTCTTTTTAATCATTATGTTCTTTCCTTGGTTTTTCCCTATCACCTTTATATTTTCTCCAGCCTACATAAGAAAGCGTCATGATAATGATTGAGCCTGTCGATATGATGACCCACCAAAGGGAAGGATCTGTGTCATCTTCCCCCATTTCATCAAAAATGGTGCTCAATTCGTTTTGCAGCGCATCCAGTTCCTTTTGACTTTCTCCATCACTGATTACCTCCGGACGGTATTGGTTGATGTATTGGATCCTCGTGTCCAGTTGCTGCATCGTTTCTTTAGAAAGGTCGACTTTCAAGCTTGGATATATCATTTCATATTGTGATAGGAATAAGTTCAATTGGCTATTGAATGTAATTGTGTCTTGATTGATCGCGGCGTTCTTTGTTTGCTGGAAAGAATTCATCATTTGATCTTCCATCTCTGTCCAAAGGGGCTGGTGGGTAGACTTGACCGCATCAACAACAAGCCGGAACTTTGTAACAGAATTAACCTTTTCGGAATCTCCCTTGTTCATATCCTTTATTGTCATCAAGGCCTCATTATGAGCTACAGTGATAATTCGAAGTTCGTCCATGTCAAGGATCTGCTCTTTTGCTGTCTCTTTTAAAAACCGGTCAGAAAAAAACGTCAGCATCTTTTCCGAATCTCCATATCGCTTCAACTTGGTCATTTCCAAGGCTCTATCGGAAATGTCATCTAATTGCTCCAAACTTGAAGAGGATTCTGCATAGACAGGGAAATGTAAGACGACAAATAAAACAGCAATGGTTAATATGAATTTTTTCAACATGCTACTCGTCCCTCCTCATATCTCTACTAAAACGATATGAAAGAAAAAACATGAGTAGACCTCGTTCAACATAAAAAAGTTAACCCTGCTTTTACAAAGCTGTATTTAGAGTAAACTTTTTTAAGGGAAGGATAGGGTGATTCGCTTATTTCTATATCCAAAGTACCAGCCGACAAAAATGGAAAGTATGCTGAGCCAAAAAGTGAAATAACCTATCGAATTCATATATACCAATAAATCACGATATATTGGCATCATTTCAAAAACATAATCGATTATGTCATTATGTATGGTCCAAATCCCTGCCACTATCATATGCCAAGGTTTTATTCGATAAAATGGTGCATATAATATACCTTGAATCGCCATCCCCAAATGAGAAGCCATTAACATATAACCTTCCCATGGCAATGAACCTGTTGTCACGTAGGTCATCAAATTCATTACAACTGCCCATATGCCATATTTGAATAGTGTCATTATCGCCAATGCTTCCATAAGTCCGAAATTCCTTCTTAATAGGAAACCCGTTAAAACAAATACAAAAAACAGGCTGGCAGTCGGGCTATCCGGTACAAATGCCAAAAAAATCGCCGGAGTGTTTTCCAATTGACTACCATACCAATAATATCCATAGGCTGTTCCGAATATATTTATTAATAATAACAAAACGAGCATTTGCCGATTTGCAAGCCAACTGTAGATAATATTCATTCTTTTACCCTCACTTACATTCTCATGTATACTCATTTTACAGGCCATCAACCAGAAAACCAAGTATTCATTTCAATTTCTTCTCATTAACGCTTCAATTTACCAATAAAAAAGCCGACAACCGTGGTCGTCAGCTTCTTTTGCAGCATATGAAAGAAAATCTGTTGATGGCTATGTTATTTTGTCGATAAACCTGATACAAATTCAGCTAATGTTTTCAATTCTTCATCTGTACCTTTGAACATGCCAGCTGGCATGGCGCCCTGGCCTTTGACTGCGATCTTAGAGATTTCCTCTGGCTTTAAACCAGTGTCAATTAAGCTTGGCGCTCCTGCTCCACCAGTTAATTCTGCTCCATGACAGCTGATACACCCATTAGAATCCATCAATTTATACCCATCGCTCTCTTTATCAATGTCTGCACCTTCCACGATCGCTCCTTGCTTCTTGGAAGCTTCCCAATCGTGATGGGCTGCTGATTCCCATGTTAAATAGAAAACGCCGGCCATTGCCAATAACATGAAGCCTACAGCAAAAGGACGTTTCGCCGGGCTCCGCTCTGTACCGCGATCCAGAAAAGGTGCCAAGAGCAATGCCCCGAAAGCCAAACCAGGTATTACCATGGACCCGATTGCATTATAAGGACCTGAAGCATAAGTATACTTAAGTAATTGGTAAAGGAATAGGAAATACCAGTCCGGCAGCGGAATATACCCTGTATCTGTAGGATCTGCTATCCTTTCCAATGGTGACGGATGCGCGATTGTCAGGCAAAGATAACCTACAAGAAATACAGCTCCTACCATCCATTCTTTTAAAAGGAAATTAGGCCAAAATGCTTCAGTTTTCCCAGGATATTCTGAATAATCTTTCGGAATATTCGGTTTACGGTCCGCGGAGATACGCGAGTCACCTACGAATTTCATACCTTTCCCACGATGCATTGAACAATTCCCCTCCTTTATGAAAAGGTTTATTTGGTTTTTGGTTCACCATTCTTTTATAGCGGGCCTGAAATACCTTGTTTTCGGATCATCAGGAAATGAGCCGCTAGTAAAGCAAATAATGCTGCTGGCAGGAAGAATACATGGATTGCAAAGAATCGTGTCAATGTCTGTGCTCCAACGATGGTTGGATCTCCTGCTATCAATGTCTTGAGTGCCGGCCCCATCAATGGTACCGATTCGACAATTGTCAAAGTAACTTTCGTTGCGAATAGCGCTTTCATATCCCAAGGCAATAAATAACCAGTCAAGCCTAATGCCAGCATGATGAAGAAAATCAACACGCCGACCATCCAGTTCAATTCACGCGGTTTTTTGTAAGCTCCCTGGAAGAAGACACGAAGAGTATGTAAAAACATCATAACGATAACTAGACTTGCTCCCCAGTGATGCATACCACGGACAATTTGACCGAAGGCAACTTCATTTTGCAAATAATAAACAGATTCCCAAGCGTTTTTAATGTCCGGGACATAGTACATCGTCAAGAACATACCTGACAATATTTGGATGACCGTAATAAAGAAAGTTAACCCACCAAAACAATATACGAATGCAGAAAAATGATGTGCGGGGTTAACATGTTCTGGAACCTCATGGTCAGCAATATCCCGCCATAATGGCGTAATATCTAAACGCTCGTCCACCCAGTCATATAACTTTGTTAGCAATGTTTACGCCTCCCCATGCGGTTTTAGTTGACCCAAATAAAGTATTCCATCTTTTTCTTTCGTGTCAAAGACATCCAATGGTGAAACCGGCGGTGTCCCCTTCACATTCATCCCATCTTTCGTATACCTGCCATAATGGCAAGGACAGAAAAATTGATTCGGATTAGTCTTATCCGTATTCCAACCTACCGTACAGCCTAAATGTTTACAGATTGGAGATAAAGCAACGATCTTACCATCATCCGTTTTGTAAACCCATGCTGTATTTGTTTCTTCAGACTCATACCACCCATCGACCTGTTTAAAACTAAAGTCGACACGGGTTGGTTCGGTAGTCAGTTCACTTACCTTCTGTTTAGTTGCAACGTAATCCCCGCCTTTATCAGCTGATAATACAGGATCAATTGCAAACCTAACCATAGGCATCAACATACCGGCCGCCATAAATCCACCAACGCCAGTAAGTGTGTAATTAAGGAATTGACGTCGTGAAACATTACGCTTGCTCATGCGTTTTCCCCCCCTCTATTACTATACTGAGAGCCCAAAGGACCAATAAATAGCGACACTATAAAACTAGGACATTTCCATGATATCTCAATAATTTACCAAGGTCAATATTTGTAAAACCCAAAAGGTGGCAACTATGTGTCAAATTATGCGAAAAATCCTACTTTTTTTCATTTTTCCAATTATAAGAGAAAATATCAAGTATTTGGAGAACTTGCTGGTTAATCATTTCCCTTGCTTGTTCAATTTCAAGCCCATCGAGGGGGATGGCAGGAATCCATACTAAATTATTGTCTAATTCCCGCTCTTCCTTTTTCCACTCAAAATCCGATGTAAGAAAAAAAACATGCTCGAAATCATTTTCTTTCACTTCATTGGCCCAACGCTTTAACCGCTCAACCTTATCCATTTCATCACTTATATAATGAAATGTTGGCAATAAAAGAATTCTTCCTTTCATCTGCTTTTCAATTTCCAAGCTTAAAATGGTAAGAAATTCATTCATTGAGCCCGATTGCTTCATTTGTCCTTTAAAAGATAGGGGAACCAAAGGAATCAATACGGTATCCACGAACTCTTTTGACTGCATATACATGTCAAGATCTTTTGCTGTCCACTTCATGTTTTTCTTCACTCCCGATTTTTTGAATCAACTCCTTTTCATTTTACCATTTTTTTTATAACATCTTTACCATATACCCATAGTCTTTACAAAAATGTGGATTTTATCAATATTTCATAAAAAATAAAAACCTTTCCTGATTACGGAAAGGTTAATTTACTTTATCCAAGTACTTTTAATTGATTCAATTGTTCTGTTAAGTTCTTAAATGCTTGTTCATCATGCTTATCAAGTGCTTCATCGATTTCCTTAAGCAAACGGTCCCTTTGGAAATACAACATGCTTCTTTCTAAAAATTGTTCAGCCAGCAGCTGATCTTTTTCATTCGATGCAGTTGATTTCGGCATGAAGGGATTGTGCTCGAGAACCGCTGCATATTGATAGGAAGAGTAAGACGATTTAAAATTGAGCTGAATATAAATGTCTTCATCCCGATTTAAACGGATATCATGAAAAGATTTCTCTGCATCGGTCGTCATGATATTGGACTTATAGAACCTGAAAGGGACTTCATCCACACAATGTGTCGACATGATCAGTCCACGTGGGCAATATTGTGCATTTTCTACAAAATGAACCTTTTTCATTAGTTGATCATGACTCATTAAGTAATTCAATATCCATACGCATTCTCTTCGTTTCAGTTGATAATGATTTAAAAACCACCGAATAAAATCCTTCTTCTCATTCACAGAAACAGGGGCAGCCACCATGAATTCCCTCCTCTGTCTTGATTTAGTGTTGTTTCACTTATCTACATTTCATCCGTGCTTTCACCTAGCCGCTCCAAAATCATTGCATACTCATCATTCGCCGGGTTCATCTCAAGCAGCTTATTAAATACTTCTCTAGATGTCGCTCTGTCTCCTTCTTCAATTAAAAAGAAACCATAATCTTCAAGGAAATCTTGATTGTTCTTGAATGAATTATATGCTTTATGATAGCTGGTTAATGACTCTTTAAATAGTTCGGTTTGCTGATAAGATACAGCAGCTATCCATTCAAACTGCGGATCATCCTCTCCATATCGCCTTACTTCACCAATACACTCCAATACATCTTCATACCTTTCGTGGTGCATATACAATTTCAATAGGGTGAGTGCAGCTTCCAGGTATCCCGGATCAATGGCAAGTGCTTCTTTAAATAGATTTTCCGCCTCTTCATCAAGCCCGCTTTTCAAGGCTATTTTTCCTCCGAAGAAGTAAAGTTCCTTATTGAATTCATCAGCCTTGATTCCTTCTTTGACCGTTTTCAAGGCATTTTCCAGATCTTCAAGATGTTCATAACTCTTTGCCAGGTACAAATATAGAGAATGGTATTCATGATCTAATTCTTTCAGTTCAATAAACTTTCGTACGGCTGTCTCATAAAGACCTGCCTGAAAAGCTGTAAATGCATATTCAAATAGGGTATTGATTTCAAGTCCTTCCTGTAAGGCCTTTTCAAAGTGGGGAAGGGCCTCCTCGAACTTTCCTGAACTGCTTAATGCTTCAGCAAGCCTCTGATTGACATTAACACCAGCGATTTCTTGTTCCTGTTTCAAAACTTTTATGTAATTTGCAATGGCTTCCTGATCCCTGCCTTGATGAAAGAACAGTTCAGCTAGTGCAAAATCAATGATGATCTCATCTGGAAGCATTTCCTTGGCTTGCTGTAATTTCCGTTCGCTGACCTCATCCATCCCCTGTAATTGATAAAGGTCCGCTTCCAAAAGCAAAGCACTTGGATATACTTCATCATCTGCACTTACTTTTTCAAGCAACAGCATCGCTTCATCTTCCTGGTCCATGTCAATAAGGATTTCCGCCAACGAAACAATCAATTCTCCTTCATTGGGATAGAGCTGCAGCAGATGTTCAAAAAGATCCTTTGCCTCCTCCGCAAAACCAAGCTGGAGCATTTCTTCGGCCAGCAACAATATGTCCTCTGCTGACTCTGATGTTTTAATTCGATTTATATGTTTAAGAGCTTCTGTTAATTCCCCTTTTTTTAAATGCTGTATAACTTGTTCCACTGTGTTCATTGTTGAATCCTTCCTTTTGCAAGATAGACTTGGTCCCTAGTCATACACACACTCACGCCATAATGTAACATATTCTTCCATTAAGAACAAAATACCTTGTATACGCGAGATGCATAGTAAACAGTATTCATTAGTTTACCACACTGTAGCCCTGTATTCCATTGATGAAGTCCCCTCCCATTCTCATTAAAAAAAGGTTACTAGTTAATTCTCCACGCTATGGTGAATCTCCTTTTTGATCATGAACCCCTTTTTCATTATTTTCATGACCATACAGGTAAAAAAAGCCCGAATGTTAGCGCTTTCAACACTTTTGAGCATTTAAAAAAAGTTTACAGACCAAATAAGGTATGTAAACTTTTTTTATATTTACTTTATCAATTGACTCAAATGCCCAAAAAATTGTGGATATGATACATCTATGGCATCAGGGTCAGCAAGTTCCACTTCCCCATCCGTTATCATAGCCGCTACAGCAAGCATCATCCCGATACGATGATCTCCATGGCTTGTAACCTTACCTCCATTAAGGGCTTTACGTCCTTTGATGATCAATCCATCTGCTGTCGGGGTTATATCTGCCCCAAGGATGGAGAGCTCATTCGCAACAGTATCAATTCGATTCGTCTCTTTCACTTTAAGTTCTGCTGCATCCTTGATTGTCGTTATCCCTTCAGCCTGTGTTGCCAGAAGTGCAATTACCGGTATTTCATCGATGAGTCGGGGAATTAAATCACCGCTGATGGTCGTCCCTTTTAGTCGGGAACTTCTGACAGTGATGTCTCCTGCTGGTTCACCCTCGCTCGTCTTCTTCTCTATCGTAATATCCGCCCCCATCGATTTCATGACTTCGATGATTCCTGTCCTTGTCGGATTAAGGCCCACATTCTTTAACACCACTTCACTATTTTCCGTAATCGCTGCAGCCACCATGAAGAAAGCCGCCGAAGAAATATCACCCGGCACATGGATGGAAGTCCCTTTGAAGACTTGGTTTCCGCTTACTTTAATCGTGTGACCGTCCTTTTCGATTTTCCCGCCAAACTCTTGGATCATTCGTTCTGTATGATCACGGGTCTCTTCCGGTTCGATAATGACCGTTTCGCCTTCCGCCTGTAAACCAGCCAAGATTATCGCTGATTTTACCTGCGCACTTGCTACAGGCAATTCATAGCGAAACCCTTTTAATTTGCCACCTCTTATGCAGAGCGGGGTGTATTCCGCTCCTTTTCGGCCATCAATGACTGCTCCCATCTGACGAAGAGGGTTGACTACCCTGGTCATTGGACGTTTGGCTATCGATTCATCACCTGCCAAAACGGCCGAAAATGGCTGGCCTGCCAAAATGCCCATCATTAACCTGATCGTAGTACCAGAATTTCCGACATCCAGTACAGATTCAGGTTCCTTTAACCCATTAAAACCTTTGCCTTCAATTTTGACGTTCTGGCCATCTTGTTCAATATGGACTCCAAGCTGCTTAAAACAGGAAATCGTACTTAAACAGTCGGCTCCTGAAAGAAAATTAGTGACTGTCGTTTCCCCTTCGGCAAGCGCTCCGAACATTATCGAACGATGGGAGATCGACTTATCTCCAGGTATGGCAATCGAACCACGTAAAGTTCGGATGTTTGTTTGTAATTTTTTTGAATTCATAAATCCATCCTTTCCTATCAATATTATGCCAGGATCGTTTCATAATCTGTATGTCTAGAAATACACTCCGCAGCTTTAATTCGATCAACATCCGTTTGGAAGCTGATGACCAGCACACCGTATATCTCTTCCCTGGTTTCAATGATCCTTATGTTTGTAATGCTGATACCTTCTTGAGCCAAGTATCCGGTAATCTCAGAAATTATTCCGGCATAATCCGGTATATCGATATATAAATCATAAAACGCTGGTATGGCGCCTTTTGCATGTGTAGGCAAATCATCCCTGAAAATCTTGGCATCGGTAAAGAATCGAAGGATTTCTTCACTATCTTCACTAGCAACCAGACCTTTTATATGCTCCATTTCATTCAGCCAATCATTCATTAATTCAAGTAGCACATCCCGGTTATGTAACAAAATGTCACGCCACATTTCCGGACTGCTTGAAGCAATTCTTGTAATATCTCGGAATCCGCCTGCTGCAAGCCTTGAAATCAACTTGTTTTCCTTACTGTAATGTTCTGCCTGCTTAACGAGCCCCGATGCGACAATATGCGGAAAATGACTAATGACCCCAGTCAGCTTATCATGCGTGGCAGGACTCACAACCAGAAAGTTAGCTCTTGTCCCTTGCAGCCAGCGTTTAAGCTGCTCAACTTTTTCTTCTTCAATGGAATCGCCGGGAGTAAGCAAATAAAATGCGTGTTCGAATAAATGCAATTTGGCTGCCGCAGCACCGCTTTTATGGGAACCAGCCATAGGGTGCCCCCCGATGAAGGCCACCCCTTTAT
>NZ_JBHVQU010000087.1:0-16828 GCF_042886655.1 Peribacillus sp. NPDC058002
ATATAGTACCTACCATTATTCTTTTTGGTTACTTCTTTCTGTACTACCTCATTAGTGGCCTTTATCGTTTATCCCAACATAAGAAACAAAACAGATCGAACTCCTATAATTAAATTTCATACCCTCTCATTTGCGTCATAGTCTGTTTCAACTCTTCAATAAGTCATATGGCACTAACGGGGCAGGTTAGTTGAATAAATACATCCTTCATCGTTAATGGCTCCTTTCGTATGTAGCTCTGCACTTGTTTTTTAGTTTATGTCTAACGGGCGTAGTATTTACAGAGAAGAAAGCGATAATTACATGAGAAATATGTCCTCAGCTCTTTCGATTTCGACCGAAAAAAGCGATTTGGAAAAATTCCAAATCGCTTTTTTTATAGTATTACTTTTTAGGTTTCTTATTTAAAATAAAGCGTAGTTCATTGATATCATCATCAGATAGGGTATCTTCCTGAATGAATTGGACAAGCATGGATTTCAAGGTACCTCCATAGATACGGTTGATGAATGATTCGGTCTCGGCACGCCGGCACTCTTCCTGTGTATAGAGCGGGTAAAAGGTGTAAACTCTTAGATTTTTATTGACACCTACTACATCTTTTTGAACTAATCGATCGAGAAGAGTGCGTATAGTTTTCGGCTTCCACTGGCTGCTCTCCTGTAAGGAAACGATGATGTCATTTGCTGTTTGAGGGGCTTTATCCCAAAGCACGTTCATGATTTCCCATTCTGATTCTGATATGCTAGGAATGTTTTTCTCCATTTTTCTCCCCACCATTTTCTTGATAGATTCCTAAATCTTTTAAAATTGATAAAGTGATTTCTCCCGCCTTGCTTCCAGATGAATCATCTTCATTTTGTATATTGGTAGCAAAGAAATAAGTATTGTTCTTCGTCTCTACATACCCGATAAACCAACCATTGATGTTTTTTCCATTCACTGTTCCTGTACCTGTTTTCCCTGATAGGCGAGCCTCCTCATTCTTTTCTAAGAGTAGGGCTTCCTTCACAGCTTGGCTATGCAATTCCTTATATCCTAATTGATTGTAATAAAAGGCTTGCAGCAGTTGGACCTGCTCGACTGGAGAGATTTTCAATGAGGATTCGAGCCAGAATTCACCCAATCCCCCAGATACATCGGAATTTCCATAGTTTATCGCTTGTAGATTGGATTGTATTGTTTCGAATCCTGTTCTGCGATCTAATGCTTGGAAATACCAGTTTACAGAATTTTGTAGAGCAGATGAGACATCGTGATCCATATTCCAAGCGTCATAGGGTTGCTCCGTCCCATCCCATGAAAGGGTGGATTCTTCGGGAGATATCACATTTGATTCTAGTGCAAATAAGGCACTATAGATTTTATATGTGGAATCAGGTGAAACCCGCAATGTACTTTTCTCTTCATTATAAATGCGATATTGCTGTGCGGCATGATCATATAAAACAAAGCTTCCTTCATACCCTTTAAAGAATTGATGTAAATCCTCAGAAACCACTCCATCATTATTAAAATAGTATCGGTCGTTTTCCGTCGCAAATGCGGAAACGAAAGGTAATTGGATTGTCAAAATGATACTGGCCAACACATAAATAAAGACACTTTTTCTTATTGATTTTTTTGTGGAATGTTCATAGGCAGAAATTCGTTCAATTCGTTTTTTGATTTGAAGCTTCGAACCATTTAAATGTGTCA
Source organism: Peribacillus sp. NPDC058002 (assembly GCF_042886655.1). Lineage (NCBI taxonomy): Bacteria > Bacillati > Bacillota > Bacilli > Caryophanales > Bacillaceae > Peribacillus > Peribacillus sp. NPDC058002. The sequence continues at coordinate 1,699 of NZ_JBHVQU010000087.1, forward strand.
CCATTTGTAGTTTACTTGACCGTTTTGAAAGATCCAAAAAATTAATGATTGTATTTCCATATTCACTAAATGAATGATCATCTAGTAACTGTAAAACTGATGCATCACATGCGATTTCCCGATCCAATCTCATTTCTCTAAAAGCGAGCCAGACAAGGGGATTAAACCAATAAATGATTTGATAGAACAACATCACGTAATTTGTCAGCAGATCCTTGTTTTTATAGTGACTTAGTTCATGAAGAAAGATATACTCGTAATTTTTCAAGCTAAGCCAGTTTTCATGCTGGGAAGGTAAGACGATATATGTTTGAAAAAGTCCGAATATCATTGGGGATTGGACTCTTTTAGAAATGACAATCTTTATTGATTTTTTAATCTGTAGTCTTTTTTTGCATTCTTCGAAAAGCACGAGAGCTTCTTGGTTGGAAAACGGAGAAGAATAATTCTTTATCCTTCTAAGTGTTAGCCATCCACGAACCATAGTAAAGGTAAATAAAAGCATCCCTGACATCCATAAACCCACCACTCCAATATTAAGTAAGGACAGGTCCGGCCGATTGACCGATACAGAAAAGTCTTGGATTAGGTGCAGGCCTTGTATCATATCAGTTCCAGTCATTTTCATATTAGAGCTGGGTGCATTAGTCTGATATGTATCCCCACTGCTAAAGAGGGTACTAAAGTTATATAAATCAGTGGGTATGAATGGAAGTGCTAAAGCCATAAAAAGAAACATCCACAAATGATAGTACCATTTTGCTGTTAATCGTCTTCCAAACCATTTTCGTATAAGCAAAATAACAGCAACGGAAAATGAAGACACCAATAGACCTATTATAAAATGGGTTAAATACATGTCCTTCAATACCAACTCTCTTGACTTTTAAATTTTAAAAACAGGTATATAGCATATTTATAGTGGCTTTAGGGTGAAAAAATAAAGAATTGACTTTATTTGATTACATATGTAATACTGTACTACAGATGTAATAAGACTACAAATGTAATCCGTTAAAACCCCTTGTTTTTTTCAATTCGTGCATAAGAGTCTAATCAAATAATCAGGAGGTCTGCATCACCATGAACAAAGAGTTAAAGATCCGGCTGCTATCCCAGGAGAATACATAATAAATATATTTTAGAAAGAGGTTGAATCTTATGAAATCATTGAGCAACATTTTTAGTACTTCCGCATTCAGAAAAATTATGCCTGTTCTATTTCTTTCATGTGCAACACTTGTAGGTTGTTCAAACGATAACGTTAATACGGAATTAACTAAACCTAAAAAACAAGAAACTGCCGATAACCATGCTTTTGCTAAGCTTGAAGAAAAATTTGATGCTAAACTTGGTGTCTTTGCGTTGGATACTGGCACAAACCAAACAGTGACCTATCATCCTGAAGAGCGTTTTGCTTATGCATCCACTCATAAGGCTCTAGCTGTAGGAGCACTTTTACAACAGAAATCAATAGAAGAACTTAATCAAAGAATTACCTATACAGGTGAGGATCTTGTTAATTATAATCCGATCACAGAAAAGCATGTCGATACGGGGATGACTCTTAAGGAGCTTTCTGATGCTTCTCTTCGATACAGTGACAATACTGCTGGAAACCTTATCCTTAAACAACTGGGCGGCCCGGCTGGATTTAAAAAGGCACTGGAGGAAATCGGGGATAAAGTCACCAACCCTGAGCGACTTGAGCCAGATTTAAATGAAGTTAATCCTGGTGAAACGCATGATACAAGTACACCAAGAGCACTAGCCACTAGTCTTCAGGCTTTTACATTGGGAGATGCACTTCCAACTGAGAAACGTGAACTTTTAATAGATTGGATGAAGAGAAATACTACTGGGGATGCGTTAATTCGTGCTGGAGTGCCGAAAGGTTGGGTAGTGGCTGATAAGACTGGAGCAGGATCATACGGTACGCGAAATGACATATCGATCATTTGGCCATCGAAAGGAGACCCAATTGTTCTTGCTGTACTTTCAAGTCGTGATAAAAAAGATGCCGATTACAACGACGACCTTATTGCTGAGGCCACAAAAGAGGTAATAAAGGCCCTTAAAGTCAAAAATAAATAGAACGTTAAGCAGCCTTTTTTAGTAGATTCATTCCCAAAACGATTGTTATGGTGATGTCTTTCCTTATACGTGGAAACAGGGAGTTCCTGGCTTCAATATACAATTTTAAATGGTCAACCAGTAGAAAATCACTGGTTGACCTTATTTTATTTAGCTACTGGTTGGGGGATTAAGACCGAACTTTCCTCGTAGTATGCTACTGCTAAACCCTATAAATCCTCCAACAATCGCTGGAATGATCCACCCCAGTCCGACATCATACATAGGAAGAATTTCATTAAAAAAATTATTAATGGAAGAAAAGTGTATGCCAGCTCGATTTAATCCATCAAATAAACTGACTATAAATGTTAGAAGTAAGCTTCCTTGATACACTTCAGCCTTCCCTTTAAATAAAGAATGGAAAAATGTCAAGAATATTAATACAATGGCTAATGGATAAATAGCTGTTAAGAGAGGAATGGAAACAGCAATTAACTGGGTTAGCCCAATATTGGCAACTATGGCACTAAAAATAGATAAACTAATAGCAATTGTTTTGTAAGGTACCTTTGGAAATAGTTTATGGAAGAATGAAGAACAGGATGTAACAAGCCCTACGCTTGTTGTTAAACAAGCTACTGTAATCATTAATCCTAATAATATCCCTCCATAAGCTCCAAAATAATAATCCGAGACTTTTGCCAAGATGGTGCCTCCATTTTCCAGGTGCCCAAGCTTTTCTACACTTGAAGCACCCATATAAGAAAGAGCTGAATACATGGTTGCCAGGAGAAAGGCAGCAATTCCAGTTGCTTTTGCACAAACCACCATAATTTGTTTTTTTGTTTTAGCACCTTTTTCTTTAATGGCATTAATGATGATGATGCCAAAAACAAAAGAGGCAAGCGTATCCATTGTTAAATAACCTTCTCTAAACCCATTAAAAAATGGTTGAACTGAATAATTCTTAACAGGTGCTTGAAAATCTCCGATTGGATGTTTAAAAGCAACCACTACCAGGATTCCAATGAACGTTATCTTGATTGGTGTTAATATTTTCCCGACAATTCCGACAACTTTCGCGGGATTGATCGAAAAAAGGCACGTAATGCTAAAAAAGATGATTGTGAAAATAAGTAAAGGGGCAGAGCCTGGATTGTCTGACAAAAAAGGTTTTACACCGATTTCAAAAGAAACGTTTCCTGATCTAGGCAAAGCAAATAAAGGTCCAATGGCTAAATAAAGAACGGTCGTGAATACAATACCAAATACAGGATGGACCCGGCTTGCTAACGACTGTAAATCATCTTTCCCCGAAAAACCAAGTGCTAACACACCAAGTAACGGTAAGCCAACTCCTGTTAATAAAAACCCTGCATTTGCTGGCCAGACATTCATTCCTGCTGATTGACCAAGCATTGGCGGGAAAATTAAATTTCCTGCCCCAAAAAATAGAGCAAATAACATTAAACCAATTACTAATATAAATGAAGATGGTACTCTAGTAGCCAAATTAAAACCTCCATGAAAGAACTGAATTTTACTATTAAAAAAAGAAATAATTTTCAAAAAATTGATAACGGACTAAATACATAAGATTGTATTATGACCTGATAAATTGATTTCAATATAAATTTTAAGTTTCTCCTTTTGGGCGGCCTTATTTAATAGGCAATAAGGTTCTTTTTTTACGACAAGCAAATTGTTGTTACTACCATGATTACGATTCAATGATAATCACTATGAAATGCAGAAAATTCCCCTACTTAGCCCCCTATTAGTGATATGTAATCATTAACTGAAATACCATTTTATAACTATTGGTATATTGTAATACATCCTTCTTTTTCTTTAAAGGATACAAAGGAGGAAAAAAACAAGAAATAAAGTTGTCATTGGAGGGGGATAAAAGTGGCAGCTGTGAAAAAACAACGTAACAGATTAGTGAAACAAGAATTAAGGAGATTTAAATATAGAAGAGAATTAATGCAGACATAAATTAAGGAGTGTTTTCAACTCGCTTGAAAATGCAAAAATGCGTGTTGAGAATAATAGGACACTTAAACATGAAAAAGACTTTTGGGAATTAATTGGAATGTCATCTGTGAAACATGCATTATTTGCTTATTACTTATCGGGGATATGATGGTAGTAGTCACTATAAATAGCTAGTCAAAAGAGCTTAGATTGCAGTCTCCAAGCTCTATTGACTAGCCTTCGTCTTTTATTCAACTAATCTTCCATTATTAAGGGATTGCATAGACTTCGACAGTGAAGCTTTCTCCATCGGTGTTTTCCGGTCTGGCGATATAGAAATCTTCACTCGTTTTGATTTCTGACTCGGACCCGTCTGTAAGATCATAGAAAATCGTTTCGTCGATACCGAAGCTGATGTCTTTCATGACATCGAATTTTGCATCTTTAGGACCGTCGACGATTTTCCATTGTAACTTGGTCGCGTAAGTAGGGATGTTCCCGATCGTGAAGTTATCACTTGATCGGTTATCCTGGCCGTCCTGAGGCTGACCTTCCGATCGGATCGTCGCGATTTTCTCAGGAGCTTCGACCTCCACATTAAAAGCATCCCCATCCAGAATCCGGTCATAGGCGTACCAGGCACCAAGCCATGTCCCTGCAGCACCGTTCGAATCAGCGGAAATCATTCTTACAGAAAAATTATCCGATCCGTTCGTCGATGAACCTTCCCAGGTGGAAGCGAAAGGATATTCGTCACACTGCTTTCCTGTCCGATCCTCATCTCCGAACTCCCGGTCACAAATCCTTCTTGTCTTGTTCCTATTACGGTTGTATTCATCTTGATGACGTTTTGTATACATCCGTGTCAGAGTGCTTTCTCCTACGGCTCCCGGTATGTTCTTTCCAACCATTTGAGGCTTTGTCTGTTCTGGGTGGTCCATAGCGTCCTTCCAATGCTGGCCGGCTTCAGTTAGCATTTTGAATTCCGGCTTCGTGATCGGGACATTGAAGACCGGTGTGGCTTTGCTGAATACGGCTCCTTGCTGGAAATATTGATTTGGGAAAGCGAACATGTATTTTGCAGAGTCAAAACGGACGGTCTGTTTAATGCCATCTATGCTTTTTTTGTATTTCCTTGCTGAATGGGTAAGGGTGAGTTTCGGCCAAAATTCCATGTATCCCAACTGGTCAGGATTTGAATCAGTTGCTGGAGGTGCTTCTGAGGTGAAGATTTCTGTATCGAAGTTCGTGTTTTTCCAGTGGGCGATCGTACGTTCCGTCGGTGGATAGCCGGGATCCTCTTTACAGTCACCTGCGTTCAATTTCGATTCACATACCATATCGATTTTCAACTTGGCTCCATTTAAAGCTGGATCGGTCACGATGATATCGTCAAGTGTATAATAGATTCTCATGTTCCGGCTTTGGTTGGAACCATAACCTATTTCCGTGAATTGAAATTGAACCCCTGCGTTTATACAGATCCCAGCGATGCATTTTACAGGGACTTGATATGTTGCCACATGTGACCAACAGAAGGAATAACGGTTCTTGATATACCCTGTTTCTGAACTGCTGTCAGGACTTCTACGGCATTCATCTACAGTCAGGATATGATCATAGTCAAATTCCGGGGGCACCCATCCGACCGCGGTCTTGATCGGAGGTGCCAAGTTCGCTCTGTATGTCGCTTTACTTTGCTGGTCGACCTCCATCAATTCATCCAATGTCTGAATGCCTTCCTTTTGCTGGACTTGATCTTGTTTGATTTCAAGCTCCCCGAGGGATTTGCCTTGCTTCATCAGTTCGGTTGCCTGCTTGATCTTGTCGTCTGGGACCCAGTACCCTCCACCTGCTGAAGTTGCTTGTGTCTGTACAGGTGCATAGATGCCAAGGGTCAAAAGCATGACAAGGACAATTGTAAAACAACGCTTGTGTAACCGGGACATTACAATTCCTCCCTTATTGAAAAGTAACAGCTGTTTATTACCCATGGACTAGTGCGCTATTAGCTCGGTGCGATTTAAATCGCTGATAGGTTACTACAAAATAAAATGTTTGACAATACTTTCCAATTTAAATAATGCAATCAACCTACATTTTTTACTAAATTCTTTTTAAATAGGAAGATGGTGGCCGATCCAAAAGACCTGATAATATTAATGACAATAAAGATGCTGCAATAAATAAAGTTTGTTAAAAACGAAGGTATGATTAAGGCGATTGTTCAGTAACACTCGAAGCAGGGATGTGGAAAAAACAAGGAAGAGGAGAACAATGAATAAGCTTAAATATTTCAAACGTACAGATTTCAATGCTTCTCGTTCATTATTGTGAAGTGGTTCACTTGAACGAAAGGGTGATTAGTTCATTACCGGGAGCTGATCATCAGCAATTTATATTTAAGGGGCGGTTTCGAATTGAAAAACAGCAACATTTGGATATTAAGCTTCGTTGTTTTTTTACAGATATTGGCACCTATATGGTGACTCCTTTAATCCCAATCATTCTTGCTTCGTCTGGCCCTTTAATTATTGGGATTGTAGATGCTTTATCAGAAACCTTGGCAAATTTTTCTCTGGTCGTCGTTCGGATCGTTTGAAAAATAGAAAAGGATTTGCTTTGTTTGGTTATGGCTTATCAGTTTAGGAAGAATATCTTTGATTATTTCAGTTTCTGGGTCGGTGTTTTCATATGGAAACTGATAGATTGTACGGGAAAGGGGATTTCTTTAAACATAATACAGTGTCAAACAACATAATTTTATTAGTAAAGGGAGGCCAGTTAGATGAATAACTTTGATTCAATTTGTGAACAATTTGCTACTCTCCTAAAAGGAAAAAGTAACGTAAATCAAGGTAGTTGTTCTGTATCATTACACCGCGATTTTAAGGTGATAGTTCAAGGGCGCCAAAGCAGTTCTGTTGTGCCGGCAGGAGTCTTATTTGAATCATTGGATCAAAGTGGCAATGCATTAAATTTGGCTGAAATCGCTGTTTTACAAGAAGAGATTCCTAGTTTTATTTATTCAATTGTCCAACAGGGATTGATTGTGAGTGCCCTACATAATCACTGGTTATTTACTGAACCTTTAATTATGTATGTTCACATTCAATCTATTGAGCCTCCATTAAATTTTGCAAAAAAGATGGTACACTCATTTTCATTTTTACGCAGTTATCCCGTTGCTTAGGAAAGTTTTAGTTATATGAAAAGGACGCAATTCTAGTACAAGTAAAATAGCTCACTACGAGTATAGTGTACAAAAGATTTTCTTCAACAATCGGGTGCGATTCTTTACTAAGAATTGATTTTCTTAATGAACGAACGAGTGGTTTAGCTGAAGATCGGAGCTGTCTTTAAGGCAGCTCTTTCTTTATGCTGCTAACGGGGCAGGCTAGTGAAATAACAATCTTTAGTAATTTTTATTTTTATTATAATGAAAATAAAATCTTAACGATTATTAGGAGATAAAATGTTCAAAAAAATTAAAACCTGGGCGAGGAATCTAAAACGACAGATTTTTATCCTTTACTTTGCTTGTAAAGATCCAAGGGTGCCTTGGTATGCAAAAGTATTTACGGCTTGTGTTGTAGCTTATGCTTTCAGTCCGATTGACCTAATACCTGATTTTATACCAATTCTTGGATACTTAGACGATGTAATTCTCGTTCCGATAGGGATAATGATTGCATTAAAGCTGATACGAAAGAATGTATTAACCGACTGTGAAGTTAAGGCAGAGGAAATGATGAAAAACGGAAAGCCGAAGAATTGGATAGTGGGCTCTATAATAGTATTGATTTGGGGCTTGATTATAATATGGGCTATTAAAGATATTTATCGCTTAATGAAATAACGGGTGCGTTAGCTTATGATCGGAGCTGTCATTAAGGCTTCTTTTTCTTATGAGACTAACGGGGCAGGTTAGTTGTATAATCGATCTGGAAAATATAGGTTAATTGAGTTGTGCTCTTAAACATAAAATGAACTCTGGAGGATAAATATGGATATATTGGTTGGGATAGCTCTTATACTTATTGTATTTTTTTCTTCAAATATTATTGAAAAAAGATTAAAAAATATAGAAAAACAAAACAATCGTGTAATAGAAATTTTAGAAGGAATTAGAGATAAAAAATAACGTTCTTTAACCAACGGCTTTCTCCTATGGAACTATCGGGGCAGGATAGTTAAACAAAGATTGATACTTTGTTGGAAGATTAATTTATGAAGTAAAGGAGGGAGTTTTATATCAAACCATATATTTATTACCACAAAGAAAATTGGATCATAATTTAAATAAATATTGAATTATTAGGAGTTAGAAGATGAGAAATAAAATAAGAAAAAAAGAAAGGCAGAACGGCTTTTTTAAAGAAAGCCTAATTGAGCTCTTATTTGAAGTGGCTTGGAACATCTTAATGTTTATACCAAGAATGATGATTAGGTTAATAAAGGACATTTGGTGAAGCGGTTAGTCAACATAGAGCTAACGGTTGGCTTTGTTCAAATAAACAACAATCTATACGAAAACAGCCTAAATAAAAAACCGTAGTTCTTAACCTAATAGGTGAAAGGGAGTTGCTCTGGCACCTCTTTTAAAATCTTATGGCACTAACGGGGCGGGTAAGTTCCATAAGAAGAGCGAACTTACATAGTTTAAAGACTTACCAAAATTCATCGAGAGGGCTAAATAAATGGAGAAAATAACTGAAATTATTTATGGTCTTATAAACCAAGGCATAATAAAAAATGATGATATAGGCATAAAGAAATTAAAAAGTGGTACTACAAACGGAATTCTATATACCCTACATATTAATGGGGTACCAAAATATGTGATTAAAATGGACAAACCTAAACTAATAGCTGCAACAGAGGCTTTTCTCCTTACTTATAAAGATGTAAATTTGTTGCCTAATGTACTTTATACAGACGAGAAAAAAGAATTTATAGTATACTCTTATATTTCTGGGGAAACTCATTTTAATCGAGGTTCTAAAATAGAATGGATGACTATTTTAATTAAGGAACTATTAAATAAATACCAAAAAGTAAACAATGAAAACTGGGGAAGAGTAAATGGAATACATAGAAATTCATGGGCGGACTACAATCTAAGTAGTTTGGAATTCGCCCAAGAGGAAATAGGAGATTTATTACCAAGTGAGGATCATAAAAAAGTAGAGTTATTGGTTAATAAATTGAAAACATACGAATATCAAGATGAGAAGTATTACCTTCATGGAGATGCTGGTGTTCATAATTTTGTATATAAGGGCAACAAATTAAATGGGGTTATTGACCCTATGCCTTTAATCGGTCCAAAAATTTATGATTTTTCGTATGCTTTTTGCTCTTCTTCAGACGATTTAAATTTAGAGACGCTGTTGTCATCATTCTCATTATTGACTCAAGACGTCACCTTTAATAAAGAAAGGCTTTTGGAGGAAGTTATTTTTCAATTATACACACGTATAGGCGTTTGTATTAGGGTTCACCCACATGACTTAAGTGGCTATCTTAAAGCTTGGAAAGAATGGAGAGTATATCTACCTTCAATGTAAATAGGATTCTTAATAAGCTTAACGGGTGCGTTAGCTGAAGATCGGAGCTGCCTTAAAGGCAGCTCATTTTCTTATGCAACTATAGAGGAAGGTTTGTTGAACAAGTTAAATAAAGAGCATTCTATATTGAATGGTTTTTATCTTTCTCATAATTTGGTGATGGACTGGAGTGTGTTAATATGCGGTCTAATACTTTTTTAGTAAATGGCATAAAGTAATTAAGCATTAGCCCCCCTAAACAAACGGTTAATAAAGTTCCAACGCCAATGGGTCCATTTAGGACAATTGCCATTAGCAAGAATACGAGGTAAATGAATGTTCTCGAAAAAAATATATTTGTTCTAGTTAATTCTTGTATGATTAATGTTAATCGGTCAACTGGAATCGGTGCAAAATTTGTGTGTAAATATGTTGCAGTTCCTAATCCTATAACAACCAAGCCGATTCCAAAACAAACAACTTTGCTGTACCATAGTTCAGGTGTTATCGAATTGTGCAATAAATAAAGCCACATATCAATACCAATACCCGTTATAAATGCGGTTAACAACCCCAAAACTTCTGGTCTTTGTCTTTTTAAAAATGAATTACAACATATTAATATTAAAGCTATTAGTATTTCCCAACTTCCGACAGTAAGCCCCACATTTATGGACAGTCCTACCAAAAGTGCATCAAAAGGTGAAGTTCCAAGGTCTGATTGTATAGTGAAAGAGATACCAAGAGTTAATAGTAAAATTCCTAAGACATAAAATACATATTTCACTGTACTCGACCCCTTTACATGATTTTTTTGTTGCAAACGCAACAAAGTAAGGTTACATTTAATATATGTTATTTTTATTGCATTTACAACAAAATTTTAAGCTGTGGAGTTAATTATGAAGGAAATTCTTCGTGAAATTGGAATGATAGCAAGGGCATTAGATTTAAAAAATAGAGATAAAGAATGGGAGTTTGTTAAAGAGGGAAACAAGAGAAATTATTGATTATATGAAGGAGCGACATATTTAAATGACTAAAAATATAAAAAAGTGTACCCTTGAAGATTCACGCGAACTTCAAGAAATTAGTTATGAAACATTCAATGAGACATTTAAGCATCAGAATTCAGCCGAAAATATGAATGCCTATTTGGAAAAGGCATTTGACTTAATACAATTAGAAAAAGAATTATCGAATAGTTCTTCGCAATTCTTTTTTGTTTATTTTAATAATGAAGTCGCTGGATATTTAAAGGTCAATACCAATGATGCTCAGACTGAACAAATGGGTGATGAATCACTTGAAATCGAGAGGATTTATATAAAGAAAAAATATCAAAAACATGGGCTTGGTAAATATCTGCTAAATAAAGCTATGGAAATTGCGATGGAAAGTGATAAAAAGAAAATCTGGCTCGGCGTATGGGAAAAAAACGAAAATGCTATTGCTTTTTATAAGCAAATTGGCTTTGTTCAATCCGGAGCCCACTCATTTTATATGGGTGATGAAGAACAAATGGACCTTATTATGACCAAAGCACTTCTATAACTTGTTTTGGAAGGGTGAACTATTATGTAAAAGTGAAATAAAGGTATAAGCCCACTTTTATTCCCCCTCAAATGTAAGAATTAAAGAACAGAACGGAGCTGTCATATTGGCAGCTTCTCTTCAGTTTGTAAAGGATTGTATATAAAGTGCAGGGGGCGTTGGTTCAATAGAGCTGTGATGATCAGCTCTTTTCTTATGGAGCTAACGGGGCATGTCAGTGGAATGAGGACCTGTGTTTTAAAAGTCCATGTTTTGCCCCGCAATTATTAGTTCATTGGCTATAATTACGGGGTGTTTTTTATAACCAAGCCTTTTTTAGGAGCTTTACGCCAAGCTCGATTTCCTCACAAGAAAGATTACTGAAACCAAGTTTGATAATCGGTTTATCGGTATTATTTTTAATGAAGTAGAGTGAGGTGGGATACACTTTAACACCATGAAAGGAAGCGCGCTCTATTAGCCATTCTTCTGAACGTTCCAGGTGTACTTTGATTAATACATACAAACCTGACTGCTCACCCATAATGGATATATGTTGATCGAATTGCTTTTTTAAAATTGATACCAAGTGCTGCATTTTTCGTTTATAAACAAGACGCATACGTTTAATATGGCGATTCCATTCTCCCTCTTCCATAAATTTAGCCATTGCGAGCTGGCTTAGAAGTGAAGTGGTACTCTCGAAATGAAGAAATTGATTTTTATAACGGTTTAAAAGCGGCTCTGGCAACACCATATAACTTAAACGAATTCCCGGAAGAAAGGACTTTGAGAAATTCCCTAAATAAATGACTCTTGCAGAATCAATGGAAGCGAGAGCTGGAAATGGTTGTTGTGTATAACGAAATTCACTATCATAATCGTCTTCGATCATATACCCTTGCATCTTGTTAGCCCAATGAATAAGCGTTTGCCGTTGTTGAATGGACAGGCTTACCCCATATGGACTGTGATGGGAAGGTGTTACATAGATTAATCGTGATTTGATTTGTTCCAATTGTGAAAAATCAGCACCGGCCTCATAAACTGGTAAAGTTTCAATCGTAAAACAATGGAATTGAAAAGCTTCCCTTGCGCCATCATATCCAGGGTCTTCTACTATAATGCTTGGAAAATCATCCTTCAGTATATGACCAAGATTGATAAGCATTTGTTGGGTACTGCTGCCGATAATAATGGCATTTGCATCTGTTTTCACCCCACGGGATTGGAGTAAGTATGTGGCAATTTGTTCACGTAGGCACACCTCACCAAAGGGTTCCCCATATTGAAAACTCTCCTGTAACGTTAATACTTGATTGGCAATCCTCCTCCAAGTTTTCAGAGGGAAATGTGCTTGATCTACGGCACCCGCCCGGAAATCAATGAGGGTAGGTGTCACTGGCTCTCTTTGCGTTTTATTATGAGGAATTAACTCTTCTTGGGATAAAAGTGGCTCTAATTCATTTACAAAATAACCTTTTCTCCCTTCTCCACGAATATAGCCTTCAGCTACAAGTTGATCATAAGCCATTAATGTCGTATTTCGACTTACTTGAAGGGAATCTGCCAGTTGACGGATGGAGGGCAATTGTTCATCGGCAAGTATGTCCCCCCGTTCAATATATAACTTAAACTGCTCGTAAATTTGTTTGTATCTGGGAGAATCCCCCTTAAAAGCAAAAATGGCATTTATCATTTACGATCTCCTTTGACATGTATATTTATTTAGAATTGTACCTTTTTATATGTCAGTTTGTATATTACCATATTTTACAGATGAGGTTCTCAAGTAGAAATGAGGATGGACCTCAGTAAAAGCCGCTATGAATGGAATAATATTGACGGATGAAAGGAGATTTTTTTATGTATATCCCTAAGCAATTTGAAATAAAAGAATTAGCAGCAGCCTGCGATGTAATACAGGAGAATGGTTTTGCAACATTGTGTTCAATTCATGAAGGCGTGCCTTTTGCTACACATTTACCACTGCTGTTGAATAAGGAGAAAACCTATTTGTATGGTCATTTTGCTCGTCCGAACCCTCAATGGAAAGATATTGAAAACCAAACAGTCTTGGCAGTCTTTCATGGTCCTCACTGTTATATCTCCTCTTCTTGGTATGAGACGAACCAAGCGGTACCAACATGGAATTACGTGACTGTTCATGTATACGGCGAAGTCGAACTTATTGAGGATGAACAGGAGTTAACCGATACCCTGGAAGACATGGTATTGAAGTATGAAGCCCCTGATAGTTCATACAATTTGCAAGATTTAGATGCTGACTATCTCGCTGGGATGAACAAAGGGATTCAAGGCTTCAAAATAAGAATCAACAAGATAGAGGGGAAAGCAAAGTTAAGTCAAAACCATTCATCACTTCGGCGAGAGCGGGTTATCAATCAACTGGAAAAGATCCAAAATACAGATGAGCAAAAAATTTCCTTTTTAATGAAGGCAAACCTATAAAAGTGGCGTTGAATGGTACTGCACTAACGTGAGTGTTGATCCAATAAGGATTTACACTCTTTTTGTTGAACTTCTGCTGCGGAATTCAATACCATGGAGGAAAAATTGGAGCTTTAAATAATCCAGTCAAACTCTTAATTCATGTTAAGCCGTATGAATATTTTTAAAAATATATGCATGTGCCGGGTTAATTTAACAATCATTATATAAAAAATAACAAAAAATCACGGTCCCTTTATACGGATATAAAATTCCAGAGTTATTCTTAATTTACATCCAGAGGGAGGGATCGGAAGTTGTCAAAATTTCAGGCCATAACTTCTTTGTTCATCTTGGTATTTATCATCATTTTCGTAACTTATAAAATCACAGCACACTCATCCCAACATTCCACATCCAACCGCCAACACATTCAAGTACAATTGTTAGGCGTTAATGATTTTCACGGCCAACTAAACAAATATCAAATGGTTTCAGGAACCATGGCAGGGGGGGCTGAATACCTGGCTGCCTATTTAAAAATATTTATACAAGAAAACCCAAATACACTGCTTGTTCATTCTGGTGATATGGTAGGAGGAAGTCCTCCAATCTCTTCTCAATTTAATGACGAACCCACGATTGAATTTTTAAACCTCCTGCACTTTGATGCCGGGACACCTGGAAATCATGAATTCGACCAAGGCGTAAATGAAATGAAACGTCTTATTCATGGAGGATTCAATAAAAAAACAGGTTATTTTCAAGGTGCCGCTACTTCTTACAGCTCTGCAAATATCATCGATACAAAGTCGGGTACTCCCTTGTTGCCACCGTATGTTATTAAACAAATTGACGGCATTAATATTGGATTTATCGGTGTCGTCACAAAAGAGACTAACCTGTATGTGGCACCTGAAAATCGAAAAGAAGTTGAAATTACGGATGAAGTTTCAGCTATTAACCGAACCGTTAAGCTTTTAAAGGAAAAAGGGATCAAAGTAATTGTTGTACTTGCACATGATTCAGCCAAATCAGATCAGTCAGGAGCAAATTCCAGTGGAGCTTTAGTGGAGATGGCTCCAAAAATCGATGATGAGGTCGATGTCATTTTTGCCGGTCACAGCCATGAATATGCCAATACCGTTGTAGCCGGTAAACTGATCGTTCAAGCTTATTCCAATGGGAAAGCCTTTTCTCAAGTAAATCTTGAAATTGACCCACATACTAAATTTATTGTTAAGAAACAAGCAAAGATTATTGTCACTTCACATCAACATATAAAACCAGATAAAGAAACGGTTGCTCTTCTGAATAAATATAGAAAAAAATTGGGGAGCCATTTTAATCGGATAATAGGAGAAATGCCTGAAGAAATCTCACGAAATCAAGATGCAAACGGTGAATCCCCATTAGCGAAAATGATTGCAGAATCTGAGCGGGAAGCCTTGGGGGTTGATATAGCTTTTGTCCATCAAGGAGAAGTGCGGAAGAATTTTAAAAAAGGGGAAATCACTGTAGAAGACCTTTATACAGACTTGCCT
>NZ_JBHVQU010000088.1:0-16734 GCF_042886655.1 Peribacillus sp. NPDC058002
TCACCCATAT
Source organism: Peribacillus sp. NPDC058002 (assembly GCF_042886655.1). Classification (NCBI taxonomy): domain Bacteria; kingdom Bacillati; phylum Bacillota; class Bacilli; order Caryophanales; family Bacillaceae; genus Peribacillus; species Peribacillus sp. NPDC058002. Next base: position 11 of record NZ_JBHVQU010000088.1, read on the forward strand.
ATGCACTCACATGTTTAATCGGCCTATTTTCCTTTTTTTCTGCTTTGGGGAAAAGAACCACTGCAGTAACCACTACATAAAGGAAATATAATAGAAGAACGATCAGAAATCCTATTATTGCCGTTTTTACAGTCATTGAGCACTCCCCCCTTCAAGCGATATTTTATTATTATTTGTAATATGCGAAGACTCTATTCACCATCTGCATGCTTGATGTTATCGAGCGATGCCACTAACCCACTTTGCTTGATTTCTTAGGTGGACTTTTTTTCTTTTTAAATGTGACAAAGTGGTGAACATGAAAGCCGTTGCATAATATGATATAGAAGGAGGGATTTCATGCTTAAACAACCTGGTAAAATAAGTATCTTCAATTATTGTTTTGCATTAGGGGTATCAGAAGTATTCTTTTTATCCAGCTTTTATCTTTCCATTCTTGACGTTTCATTATTTGCGATCGCTTTACCATTTTCCGCTTTATTTCTAATGTTCTCCTTGTACCTATTCCTTCGAACGCACAAAGCAGTAAAGACCTTACCCAACCAAGAGGAACGAAGAAGCGAAATTCATGCATTCTATCATCAATCTTTCGGGATTTTCACGATCATTTTTTTCACTTTACTTTTTGTAGCTTTAGCCTTTATTCCCTTGCTCGAAAACGGCGGGCATTTCTATCTTCTTTATTGTTTACCTATGGCCTTGCTTTGTATGATCCCTTCGATTGTATCTTATAAAGGAATGAGATTATTCAAACTGGAAGCCGGCGGGAAATTAACGAAAATCTAATTATTTACCAAAGCTTCGTTTCATGAAACTCTGGAAATGATCAAAGAAACCAATCGGTGCTCTTTCCATGTTTTTTTGTTGTGTAAGTCAGTAGCTACTCAATCATGAAAGTAACCCTTTTCCTACATCCATCTGGCCGGATGGTATGGAAGAAAAGGGTTACTTTTTTTATGTACCGAGCTGTTTGTAGCACATTTCTTGTATATTTTATTTACGAAAAACCTTGTATTACTATACCAACCATGTAATTTAATAATCTGTCCCATTTAGTTAACTTCTACATGCGGACGTAAAACTAAATGGGGGTTTGACCGCTTTCACATATAAACCAACTAAACAAATTAGTTAAATAAAAGGAGAAATGGGAACAAGCTTTACTGTGAATAACCCCAGAACAAGATAAGAAGAACTTAACATGAAATAAAGACTTCTTTTCTATGAGACTTATTATTAAGAAATGCAAAAGTAATTTGTCTTTCATTTGACGGAGCATAGCTTTTCTTGTATGATCGTCTACTTGTGGAACACTGCAGAATAAACTTTCGGTAACCCTTTTTTCCCCTGCAAAGAATTTATCAATACTCCCGACCCCACCGTAAGCATAGAAAACATATATCCCACTAAACCACACTGCAGGCCAGTTCTCTATGTATAACACATTTTCATTAAACCTTTTTAATAAAAATAGATTCCCTTTAAATAGGATTCTTAAATGTTAGTTGATACGATCATCTCCTAGTATAGAGGCCTTTAGGTCAATGGAATGATATTCAAACTGAAATTTTGGTGAAAAAGGATGATACGAAATGGATGATGCAAAAACGATTTTAGTTACAGGCTACGCCAAAGTTCCTAAAGCACTATCAATGTTGGACATTCACAAACGTGTAGGGATTGTTCTTGAGATTAATGAAGTAACACATATCATAGAAAATGCAGATGTCACTTTCATCGCAAAGTTGCCTTGGGACTTTTTTAAAAGATCAATGATAGGATATGATTTATCCCAAGGAGTCAATCCATTAATTGAAACAATTCGTCAATGTCATGAATCTCCATCCCGACAAGTTATTATTGTGGCTTTGCAAGCTGTCGAACAACGATATGGAGACTTTCTTAAACAATGAGGAACTGCTTGCCTTTTGATGTATCTCAGGAATAAAACCACATGTGTCAATGACTGTATCCTTATTACTCTCCTTTTGGAAAGAAATCATTACCACCTTTAAACCTTCTATGAAGTCCTACTTTATTTAGTTCGTTTCGCATTGCGTTAAACTTCATCTTAAAAACTTTGTATGTTAAACTCCTTTAGTGGGGATTATCTACAGGGAGTTTGGAGAAAATGAATAAGGGTATTTATTTTCTCTCCTTTCTCCGAATGGGAGTTTTTTATTGTTTGAAAATACAACAGGAGGATTCAACTATGCATTTATTGCCGCGGGAAATTGACAAGCTTATGATAGTGGTGGCAGCAGACCTTGCAAGGCGCCGGAAAGATAGGGGATTGAAATTAAATCACCCTGAAGCTTGTGCGCTCATCACTTATGAGGTATTGGAAGGCGCAAGGGACGGGAAAACTGTTGCTGAACTTATGGAATACGGGGCTACCATTTTGACGCAAGATGATGTCATGGATGGAATACCTGAAATGATTGATGATATTCAGGTTGAAGCAACTTTTCCAGATGGAACGAAGTTAGTGACTGTCCACAGCCCTATAAGATAAAAAGGAGAGATGACTATATGCTGCCTGGAGAATACATTTTAAAAGAAGAAGAGATTATTTGTAATGAAGGAAGCGCTGTTTTTTCCATTTCTGTTACAAATACAGGAGACCGCCCTGTTCAAGTCGGGTCACACTTTCATTTTTACGAAGTAAATGAAGCACTCCGTTTTAATAGAAAAGAAGCTTACGGTAAGAGATTGAATGTCCCTGCTGGAGCAGCTGTTCGTTTTGAACCCGGAGATGAAAAAGAAATACAACTTATTAATTTTGCAGGAGAGCGTCGTGTATATGGGTTCAATAATAAAGTAGACGGCAAATTAGAAAGTGAGGGTGAATCATGAGTTTTAGAATGTCCCGAAAGCAATATGCTGAAATGTACGGACCGACTACAGGGGACTCTATCCGCCTTGCAGACACAGATTTGTTTATTCAAATTGAAAAGGATTACACTACATATGGAGAAGAAGTGGTGTTTGGTGGCGGTAAAGTCATTCGTGACGGTATGGGCCAGCATCCCCTTGCCACCCGCAAAGACGACGGTGTTGCAGATACCATCATAACAAACGTCGTAATCTTGGATTACACAGGAATTTGTAAAGCCGATCTAGCCATTCGGGATGGCAAAATTTTTGGTATTGGTAAAAGTGGAAACCCGCTCGTTATGGACAATGTGGATATTATCATTGGCGCATCTACTGAAATCATAGCCGGTGAAGGCCTGATTGTGACTGCTGGAGCCATCGATACCCACGTTCATTTTATCAATCCGGAACAAGTACAGGTCGCACTGACGTCTGGAACGACAACATTAATCGGCGGCGGTACTGGTCCTGCAGCAGGATCCAAGGCTACTACGGTTACTCCCGGCGAGTGGAATATTCATCGCATGCTTGAAGCTGCAGAAGGCCTCCCTATTAACATTGGCTTTACAGGTAAAGGTCATGCTGCTTCCATTGAACCTTTAACCGAGCAAGTGAAAGCTGGAGTTATCGGATTAAAAGTTCATGAAGACTGGGGAGCCACAGGTTCTTCTCTAGACTATGCACTAAGGGTAGCAGATGAATATGATATTCAAGTTGCCCTGCACGCAGATACATTGAATGAAAGTGGATTCATGGAAAATACCATGGCCGCAGTAAAAGACCGAGTCCTTCACATGTACCACACCGAAGGGGCAGGCGGTGGCCATGCACCTGATCTAATCAAATCGGCAGGTTATCATAACATTCTGCCATCATCAACGAACCCCACCCTCCCTTATACCGTAAATACTATCGACGAACACCTTGACATGGTAATGGTTTGCCATCATTTAAATCCTTCAGTTCCGGAAGACATTGCATTTGCAGACTCTAGAATTAGAAGGGAAACAATTGCAGCAGAAGATATTCTTCACGATATGGGCGTATTTAGCATGGTAAGCTCAGATGCCCAAGCAATGGGCCGTGTAGGAGAAGTCGTCCTACGCACATGGCAAGTTGCAGACAAAATGAAAAAACAAAGAGGCACCATGCTAGGAGATAGCAAATATTCCGACAACAACCGGGCTAAACGCTATATTGCCAAATACACTATTAATCCAGCCATTACACACGGGATTTCAGAGCATGTAGGTTCAATTGAAGTTGGAAAATTGGCTGATTTAGTCCTTTGGTCTCCGAAGTTTTTTGGAGTGAAGCCAGAAATGGTGCTTAAAAACGGCTTAGCGGTTACCGGGTTAATGGGTGATGCAAATGCTTCCATCCCAACTCCGCAACCTTATATTCATCGTCCAATGTATGCCCAGTTTGGGAAAGCCTTATCAAAAAGTTCGGTGACTTTCATTTCTCAAGCTGCCTATGATGCTGGTGTTCATGAGAAACTTGGATTACAAAAAATGATTTTACCTGTTGGCGGAATTCGGACCCTGACTAAGAAAGATATGAAATTAAATGGGGAAACACCTGATATTACTGTTGATCCGCAAACATATGAAGTGAAAGTAAATGGTGAGCTCCTGACATGTGATCCGGTTGATACCGTTCCGATGGGTCAGCGATATTTCCTATTCTGAGGTGAAGAGTATTGATTATTGAAAAAATCGTCACTAATTTAGAAAAGATGGATACTAATGAAATTAAAAAGCGTCACATAGAAAAAGTATACTTGGAAAGTGCACATTTAATGAAGCGCATCCAAAGGGTCAAGACGGATCACGGTAATGAACTTGGTATTCGGTTAAAAGAGCCTCGAGATCTTTTGGCTGGGGATGTATTATACATGGACGATAAAAATATGATCGTCATAGATGTGCTGTCAGATGACTTACTAGTTATCAGTCCCCGAAGTATAAAAGAAATGGGTACAATCGCCCATCAACTTGGCAACCGTCACCTCCCTGCTCAATTTGAAGAGGATGATATGCTGGTCCAATATGACTACTTGGTTGAGGAATTACTTCTGGAACTCGGAATTCCTTTTAAACGGGAGGAACGAAAAGTGAAACAAGCGTTCCGTCATATAGGCCATAGTCATGAATAATCATATTCTCTCTTTGTTTCAGCTTTGTGACTCTAATTTACCTACCGGCGCCTTCAGTCATTCCTTCGGCTTGGAGAGCTATATACAAGAAAATCAAGTTGTAGACAAGGAGACATTTTTCCAGTGGCTGAAAGTGTATTTACATGAGCAGCTCATCTACACAGATGGGCTTGTCTCGAGTCTCGTTTATGAAGCCCTAATGAAAGAGGATATTCAAGAAATCTGGAAATTGGATCGTCTGATAACTGTCCAGAACTTGCCGAGGGAAACACGGGAAGGGACGCAAATGATCGGGGACCGAATGCTTAAACTCACTGAATCACTTTATGATATGCCCATACTCTCGCATTACAGGGCGGAAATTAAGAAAAAGAGTTCATTTGGCCATCCAGCCATTGTATTTACGATGGTAGCTCATGGACTTGGGGTAACAAAACAAGACACCCTCCTCTATTATTTATATTCTGCCATAACCAGCCAAGTACAAAATGCAGTTCGAGCCATTCCTCTTGGACAAACAGCAGGCCAAACGATCACTCACAATTTCATACCTGAAATAACACAGGCAGCGGTGAGAATCATGCAACTGACGAAAGACGATTTTGGCATTGTTTCACCAGGTATTGAGCTGTCTCAAATGAAACATGAGCGCGTTAACATTCGAATATTCATGTCATAGATTTTTGAAAGAATCAGTAGTAAAGGACGTGTTTTAATGGAACCAATTAGAATCGGCGTTGGTGGACCTGTTGGAGCAGGTAAAACAATGCTTGTAGAAAAGTTGACTCGCCATCTCGAAAATGAAATAAAAATGGCAGTTGTCACAAACGATATTTACACAAAAGAAGACGCGAAATTTTTAATCCAAAATGGAGTACTTCCAGAAGATCGGATCATTGGTGTAGAAACGGGCGGCTGTCCCCACACTGCCATTCGAGAAGATGCTTCCATGAACTTTGCCGCTATCGATGAATTAATCGAGCGCCACCCAGACGTTGAACTTATTTTTGTTGAGAGTGGCGGAGATAATCTTGCGGCTACTTTCAGCCCCGAACTGGTGGACTTCTCTATTTATATTATTGATGTTGCACAAGGGGAAAAAATCCCACGTAAAGGCGGACAAGGTATGATCAAATCAGATTTGTTCATCATTAATAAAACGGACCTTGCTCCTTATGTCGGTGCAAGTCTCGAAGTAATGGCAAAAGATACAAAAGTATTCCGTGGCGACAAACCATTCGTTTTTACAAACTTAAAAAATGATGATGGCCTTCCTGAAGTAATTGACTGGATTAAGCAGCATGCTTTATTAAAAGGTTTAGATTAATATGACGGATTGGACTGGCACTTTATCTCTGGAACTAGAAGATCGGAAAGGAAAAACCGTCGCGAAAAGGGTGTACTTTCAGGGTGCACTCAAAGTTATGCGGCCGATTTACTTTGATGATTCAGGGCAGGTTTGCTATTACCTTCTAAATCCCGGTGGCGGCTATTTAGATGGCGATCGATACAAGATGGAGATATCAGTTGATGAAGGATCCAGAGTTACTTTAACCACGCAATCGGCGACAAAAGTATACAAAACGCCAAAAAGCCATGCCTATCAGGAAACCAACATATCCTTACAAAAAGGTAGTTATTTAGAATACCTTCCAGATCCACTGATCGCTTATGAAAATGCTCATTATAAGCAAAAAAATGTGGTTTATATGGAAAGCGGAGCAACGTTCATTTATACGGATATTCTTACTCCCGGCTGGTCTCCGGGGGGCAAAAAGTTCAGCTATAATACTATTCAATTAATTACCGAAGTTTTTTTGGATGGAGCGCTTGGTGTGTTTGACCATATTAAATTAATACCTGAAAAACAATCGATATCGGGTCTAGGTTTCATGGAAGGCTTTACCCATCTTGGGTCAATGATCGCAATCAGCGAATATACGAACGATGCCCTTCTCGATGAATTGTATGAAACTATTCAAATGGAAGAAACGAGTTTTAAATTTGGAATTTCAAAGTTGGCAGTGCCCGGCCTTAGCATTCGAATCCTTGCGAACTCTACCCAGGTCATTGAACGAATATTGAATCATTGCCATAGGATCATCAGCGAGAAGTGGAATAATCGTACACCAGGCTCATTACGGAAATACTAAAACATTCATCGGATGCTGATTCCTTAAAAGGCAAAGAACAGATGTCGAGTATGGAATTATCCCGAGTACCTTCATTAACAGTTTGCAGTGTCCTATTATGCGATTAAAGACCGACTTTTCATGAACTGTTCCATATTATATGGACAGTCTTAAATAAAGACCTATATAATAGACAATTAATAGATAATTACCACTCAGGATTTGGACCGATTTTGCAACTCCAGAACATTTTCGAAAATCCAGAAAAAAATCCAATTATAAACTTTCATGAGAGGGGTTACATTATGTCTGAAGATAAGAATGCAAAACCCGAATTTGAAGATTTTGAAGTGGAAACAGTGTTTGAGAATCGTGTTCATGAGCGACACGGATTCACTTTTAAGGTCCAAGGCGATGAATTCAAGGGACATTTTCATGAAGATGAGATCTATTGGCTCCACCCACATCCGAAACAAAAGATTGGGGAAAGTAAAGTAGAAGCAATTGAATCTACCATACATTCATTAATGCGACACTATGGCATTTCAAAAGAGATTGCAGACCTTGAATTAAAACCAGCATTTGAAGACCGGTTACATGAACGCCAACAATTTTCTTTGCAAGTGCAGGGAAAGGAATTCAAAGGCTTTATTCACGAAGGAGAAATCCAATGGTTCCATCCTCAGCCAAAGCAAAAGCTTAAAGAAGATCTTATTGAGGCAATTGAAACAGAAATCCATCAAAAAGTAGCGAAACAAGTAAATGAAAACAAAGAAAATATTTAGCAATAAATGACATAGGAAAAGGAGGTCTCTGTCAAAGAGACCTCCTTTTCCTATGTCAAGAGTTCATTTCTTATTCTTATCTCCACTAAAATCATTAAAATCAAGCACACGCTGGCAAAGTCTTTGCATTAACCTCGTTTCATGGGTGACAACGATAATTCCCATCTCTCTCTTTTTAGCAATTTCAATGAGTGCCTGCCAAATTTGGGCTTGTGTGATTGCGTCAAGCATTGTTGTCATTTCATCTGCAATTAAAAAACGTGTATCAGGCCCCAATGCACGGGCAACACAAAATCGTTGCAGCTCTCCTCCAGATAGTTCGTTAGGCCAGCGTGCTAGCCATTCCTGCTCAATCCCCAGTAATTCTAACAACGCTTTATCAGGTTGATATCCTTCATTAAGAATCTTATGCATCTTCCATTTAGGATTGATTGCCTTCTCTGGATGCTGAAGGACCATTTGAACAGGATGATACCCGTTCAGTGGCAATGATGCTCCATTTAAGAGTACCTCTCCCTCAATAGGTGTTTCAAAACCCGCCAATATCCGGCAAAAGGTTGTTTTCCCTTGTCCACTGGGGCCCTTGATACCCACGACTTCCCCTGGTTTTAGCGTCAAATTGACTCCTTGGAACAACCATGGTCCATCTCCATATCGAAATCCGATATCTCTTGCTTCAAGTTGCATGAAAACACCTCACCATTCCGCCCCGAAGGCCTCGCATTTCAGGTTGTTCCTGTCGGCATACGGGGGTCGCCATTTCGCAACGCGGCGCAAATAAACATCCTGCTGGCAATGAACTTGGATGAGGTTGAGCACCCGGAATTGGAGTAAAATCATTTTGAGGTAACGCTCTCCACAAAACCTTACTATATGGATGACGCAGTTCCTCACCCTGTCCTGTAAAGTTCTCCGCCGGGGCTATCTCAACTGTAGTTCCTGAATAAAATACAGCAATTTTATCAGCAATATTTAGGGTCGATTCAATATCATGAGTGATCAGCATCACTGCACAACCATTGTCTGCAACCTCTCTAAAATTATTTAACGCTTCCATTATGACATCGGGATCGAGCCCTGGAGTAGGCTCATCCGCAATAATCACCTTTGCCCCGCTTACCATGGCAGTTGATAGAAGTACCCTCCTCGCCATACCTCCAGAAAGTTGAAATGGATACATATCCTCCACCTCTGGCCGTAGGTGATAGCGCTCAAAGACCTCTCGTTGGACCGATACAGCATCACCGGATTTTACTGATGTGCGGACCTGATTTCCAACGCGCATCAGTGGATCGAGAAAGTTTACCGATTGTGGTACAAGGGCAATTTCCTTACCTCTTAATACGGTTTGCCGAGCAGTGGTGAGATCCTCTCCTGCATATTTAATCCGTCCACTTATACTCGCATTTCTTGGCAATATCCCTAGAATGGCATGTGCGAGCAGACTTTTCCCCGATCCACTTGCTCCTACAACGGCAAGAACCTCACCTGCCTCAAGAGTGACATTTAAACTTGATATAACTTTATGACTTTTCTTTTTAAATCCATAATATTGCTTAAAGGATACTGATAAATTTTCTACTTCAAGAATAGGCATTTGTTAACTCCTCTTAAAATCGAAAGTAGCATATGGGTGACTAATCGTGAGCCCTATTAGGATCCAAGTGCAACCGGATATTTTCTCCTATCTGATCAAACGTTCTCACGATAATCAATAAACATAGCCCTGGAAAAAAGGCAAGCCACCACATACCTGAAGATAAATACTTCATAGATTCTGATAGAATAATTCCAATTGCCGGCTCGTGAGGAGACAATCCCAAACCTATAAATGTAACAGCTGCCTCATGTAAAATAACATGAGGAAACAATAGCATGAACCCAATTAAAAGCTGCGGGAAAACATGGGGCAGAATATGATGGAAAGCGATCCACCATCGAGATTTCCCCATTTTCTGAGAAACCTGAACATATTCTGCTGAACGAACTTGCATGACCTCTGCCCGGATGACTCGGGCAAGGCTTGGCCAATGAGTTAAAGTTAAACCAATTACAATCCCTTTAAATCCTCCCCCTAATGTAAAAGCGATTAGAATAAGGGTTACGAGATGCGGTACACTCAGAAATAGGTCGATAAGCCATGAAATGAGACGATCCGCCATTTTTCCCATTGTTGCAGCTGCCATCCCCAAGAATAGAGCAATTGACGCGCTTCCCATCGCTCCAATCAATCCAACCCCCATACTTAAGGAAAGTCCCATTACCGTACGTGTAAACATATCTCTACCCAACCAATCCGTACCAAAGGGATGAGCTAATGATGGGGGATCATTTCGCTCATCAAGATTCGTCTCGATTCTCCCCTCATCAATAAAGATACCACCTACTATGACAAGTACTAAAAAAGCAAGTAGGATTAGAATCATATAAAGTGTCCGCTGCTTTCGATTTAGAGCAAATCGTTTAACATTATCATTATTTTTGTTTTTGAGGCCTGGAATCATAACTTCTCCCCTCCCTCATTCTGGGATCTAATAAACGATAGCTTAAATCAGCAAGTAAATTTCCTACAAAAACAAATATTGTGCTACATATAACCAATCCCAATAAAAGGGGGACGTCTCCCCTAAGCCCAGCTTCTACCGTAGCTTGTCCTAAACCGGGATATGAAAAAACTTGCTCAGCCAGCACTGCTCCACCAAACAATTCACTAAAAGCCGCAAATTGTAAGGTAATCGCCGGCAAAGCAACATTACGCAATCCATGTCTCCAAAACAAGACAAATCCTTGTTCACCTCTCGCCCTAGCAAATAAGACATAATCACTAGAAAGAACATCAATCAGCTTCTGGCGCGTATGCAAGGCCACATTAGCAACCCCAACTATACTAAGCGTGATTGCCGGAAGAATAAGGTGCATGATTCGATCCATCATTGTGACATTTTCCGCAAGGACCCCAGCTGGAACTCCCATTCCAATCGGAAACCATCTTAGCCAAACGCCAAAAACGATAAGGATAAGGAGCCCCACCCAAAAGGTAGGAGTTGAAGCAAGAGTGAAACAGTACCATTTTATTATTCGATCGATCCAAGTCCCTTTTTTCATGGCCGCTATAACACCCATGGAAAATCCAATTATCCCTGATAATATCCAGGCTGATATCATGAGTGCCAGGGAATTTAAGAATCGTTCACCGATAATGTCCATTACCGGGCGGCGAAATATCATTGAAGTTCCTAAATCACCTGTAAGTACCGCAGATCCCCAATTCAAGAATTGCACCATGACTGGTTGGTCCACTCCCCAATATTCGGCTATCTTCTCCCTTTGCTCAGGACCCACCTTCAACATATCGGCTCCGATATAGGCTTGGATTGGATCAATCGGAGAGTTTTTTATTAATAGAAAGGAAATTAAACAAATGGCAATCAATAATGTGACCATTCTTAATCCTTTCAATAATAGAAATAATCCTAGCTTTCCACCTCTAAGTTTACGCATAATTAGTCGGACCATTTCCATTCAACTATGTTATCTGTTGCAGGCCAACCATGCCCATGTACATGGATTCTTTGTTCCCCGATATCAAGTCCATCTTTCACTAAGTACAAATGATCAATATTCACTAACCAGGCCCATGGAGCGTCACCCTTTGCACTTAAGCCTGTTGTTCCATCCCATTGTGCTTTTTTCCAATACTCGATTGCTTCTGTTTCACTTGTAGCAAGAAGGGCTTTATCAAAGTATTCATCCACCGTTTTATTTTGATAATATCCGGTATTATAAAAGTCTACCCCTGCAAATTTGCTACTATAAATGTTATACATCTCATGAGGGTCATGGCTACCCCAACCTAATAGGACTGCATTTGAATACATTTTCTTTTCAATAATATCCCAACTTCCTCCTTCTACTTTAATCTGGATTCCCAGTGGCTTGATCATATCGGCCACAGAAATTGCAAGAGATTGCCTGATTGCATCACTCGCCAAGTAATAAAGAGTGAACTCAGCTTTCAAAGAATCCTTCTCAAGAATCCCATCTCCATCTGTATCCTTCCATCCGGCTTTTTTCAAAAGTTTCCGCGCACCGTCAAAATCAGCGTCCTTAATGGTTGTATCCGGGTTCCACCAAGGAAGGCCATCCACTGAAGTATAAGCTGGTGTACCACGCCCCTCTAAGACTCCATCAACTAACGCTTTTCTGTCTACCGCAATATTAATCGCATGACGAATCGCTGGATCAGCAGTTACATCGTTACCAATTGGTAAGCCATCTTCAGTAAAGTCACCTGATTTTACAAATGGAAAGACGATTCCTCGATTATCAACTGTTTTCACCGATTCCAACCTCATTCCAGGCACTTCCTGGTTACTAAATGCAGCTGGTATATAAGCAAGATCGACCTTCCCTGCTTGTGCAGCAGCAAAAGATGCATCCTCGTTTAGAAATAGAAAGGTAATCTTTTTAAAATACGACTTTTTGCCATAATATTCAGGATTAACCTTTATAATGAGCTGTTGCCCTTTGTCCCATTGAACGAGCTGATAAGGTCCTGACCCTATAGGATTTTCCGCATAGTCAGCGCCATAAGCATGTTTTGGAACGATTCCTGTTCCTACTAAGGAATTAACAAATGTTGATTGAGGATCTTTTAACGTGAATTTTACGGTGTAATCATTGATCGCCTCCACTTTATCCATACCATTAAGATCAACGACCGACCCATTGTTGGTAGCTGTTTCAAATGTAAAGACTACATCGTCCGCGGTTAATTGTTCTCCGTCTGAAAATTTCACATCCTTACGTATGTTCACTGTCCAAACCTTGCCATCTTCATTGACTTTATAACTTGTTGCAAGATCATTTACAATGTTAAGCTTGTTATCTCTTTTTAGTAGAGTACTTTGGAAAAGCGGTGAGCCATAACGTCCCCATCCGGCCGTTGGATCAAAACCTGCTTCAGGCTCTGAACCAAATGCCATCACAAGCTCATCCTTTTTCTTCTGATTAACGTCACCATTTGAATCATCAGATTGATTGGATTCTAATTGATTGCAACCCATTAATATAATAGAAGAAACTAAAGTAATTAATACGATAATTCCAAACATTCTTTTTCTCATTTGTTCCCACCTCAAATTTATAGTCTTAAATAAGTTCGCTACTTCAAAAATATAAAATAAAGAAGAATACATGGGTGTATATATCACCCGATTTAAAGGAATAAACAACCAACTTGGTAAAAAGCATTTTATTCAAGATACATATGAAACAAATGTCCATACTAAGCAGGTGTTGTTGTTACAGGAGGTATTAGAAATCTTGTCTAAAATGAAGAGGAATGCGGATTTTTTGGCGCCTAAACTATATTAAAATAGTATAAGACGAGAAGATTCCCTATTATGATTAGGAAACTTACTCGTCTATTCTTTATCTAATATTAGATTTTCTACTGAAGGACTCGCTTTGCAAGATATTAGTAAAGAACTATTTCCAAACAACAATGGGAACCGACTTTTTGTCAAGTATACGATTATTTCGATTATTAAACAACTTTATTAGTAACAATAAATCAATTTGATATAGTTTCTAGCATAAATGACCGTTCAGAAATGAGATTTTGAGAGGGAAAACGCGGGATTTTAAACAGTCGATTCCAGAAGTAAAAAGAATATAGGGGACTAAACAAATCTCAATAATGGAACACTAAGGCTCATATGATCATCCCAATAAACCAAATTGCTTTTCTATATTTATTTGTTATTTATATCCAAAGATAGATGCAGTTAGTCTTCTTATTATATCCATGCCTTACAAAAAAAAAATCCCACATAAAGTGAGAACATTCTTTGCATGTATATCCTTTATTGTTCCACTACACGGCCATCTTTATAAATGTGGAACCACCCAATCGTTCCTGTGCCGCCTTGATCGATCCAATCCTTATTAGCTGCTTTATAGTTGTAATAGGCTTTTCCTTTGCCATCTTTCAGCAATCTGCCATCACCGCTGAATACGATCTTGTTACCCAGCTTCTTCTTCCCTAACGCGATCGCGTCTTTTTCCGTGAACTGTTTTCTTTCCACCTTATTCTCATCTAAAGCAGCCCATGTCAGCGGACCGACGATACCATCTGAACTCAAGTTATGATCCACTTGAAACTCCCTTACCACATTTTGTGTTTGGGTACCGAAAATCCCATCTACGCCTACACTATATTTAACATCTTTAAGGCTTTGCTGTAAGTCTCTTACATAACTTGAACGTGAGCCTTTCCTGAGGGTCGGGCGCGTTTCCGCCTTCGTTTCGATTTTCTCCTTTGTTGCTGCGTGGGTAATTGAAGTTCCCGTTCCTAGTGGGGCCAACATCAGGGCAACAGTTGGAATGATGACCAATAATTTTTTCTTCAACACATATAACCTCCATTCATTTGATCACTTCTGCAGGTTTCTGGCACTTTCCTTGGAGCCCATTCATTATAACGTAAGGAGTAGTTTTATTGGCGTTTTATTACTTTATTTATAAAAAATGGTAAATGGTATCCATGGTATGCATTAAGCTTATATGATGGAGGTCCCTTTTCTTGGCTAAAACAAAATGATCCCCTAAAGGGGATCATTTTGTTTTAGTGATTTTATGGCTGTTGTTGATTCTGCCCTTGCATCCCAGTTCCCATGCCCATCATGTTAGTGGCAAGCGGCACCATATTTTTCATTTTCCCGCCATTTCCACTCAACATTTGATAAGTAGCAATACCTACTCCGACCGAAGCGACAACTGGCAAAACTTTATTCATGTTAGCCTTCATCTTAATCACCTTATTTTATATATTTTTGTTCATTTCCTGAACTCTTATATCTTGTTCAAAAAAACCCAAAAAATTCAAGATGATTGTAACCGAAACTATTAGTTATAAAAATACGTTTTAAAGGGAAAATTCTTTCAGGAGGGATATTATGCAAGTACTCTTCGAATGAGGTGAATATTCATATGCCAATGTTAGATGTGGACGGTATTAGCTTGTATTATTCTGTTAAGGGAAATGGTGTTCCTATTGTTTTTATTCATCCACCAGTACTGACAAGTGTGAATTTCCAATACCAGCTGAAGGAATTATCCGAAGAGTTCAAAGTTATCACTTTTGATATTAGGGGTCACGGAAGAAGTCAGTATTCAAGACTGCCAGTAACTTATCCCCTGATTATAGAAGATATCAAACATCTGTTAGATCATTTGGAAATAAAAAAAGCTATCATATGCGGTTATTCGACCGGAGGCTCCATCGTATTGGAATATTTGCTGACTTGTGGCGATAGGGCTCTAGGAGGCATTGTAATAGGTGGAATGTCAGAAGTGAGGGATAAATATTTAAAGCAAAAGATTTCTTTAGGAATATCCCTTGCAAATAAAGACGCCGTTCCAATCCTAGCGCTTTCCATTTCATGGAGCAATTCAAATACAGGAAAGTTGTTCAACGATATGTTTAATGACGCCCTGAAGGGAGATGCCCGAAATATCGAGCAGTATTACCATTATAGTTTGCATTATAACTGTACACACCAGCTAGAGAAAATCAACATGCCCATTTTACTGGTCTATGGTAAAAAAGATAAACCATTGCATCATTACGCTTATTTATTACATGAAAAATTGCCATATACGGAATTAAAATTCATTGAACATACGAAGCATCAGGTCCCTACAAAAGCGGCTAATGATTTAAATGAAAGCATTAAGCGTTTTATCCATACACGAACTGTTTGATTCTATCAACTGATAAAATTAATGGAGTGAAAAAAATTGGGAAGAGATAAAAGCATACTGATTCATTTATTATTTCTATTGCTAGTCACTGCCGTTTTTATTTGGTCAGTCATTAAGCCTGCAGGATACTTGATATGGACAATGGAAGTATTTCCTGCCGTTGTGTTTCTGATTTATTTACTTGCTACATATAATAAATTCCGCCTCACTACATTATCCTATTTCGTTATTGCCGTTCTTTCAATCACCATGTTCATCGGTGGCCATTATACGTACTCAAAAGTCCCTGCATTTAATTGGCTAAAAGATCATTACGATCTAAGCCGGAACCACTATGATCGGTTTGGGCATTTCCTGAAAGGTTTATTTGCGATTGTGATTAGAGAAATATTAATACGTAAAACCCCTCTAACAAAAGGACCGTGGTTATTTGCTGTTACATTAAGTTTTGCGCTTGCCATTGGTGCCTTATATGAAATCATCGAATGGATAACTGCCATTGTTTCAAAAGGTGGAAAAGCTTCAAAAGAATTTTTAGGAACACAAGGTGATATTTGGGACGCACAATGGGATATGTCGTTAACATTAATAGGCTCTATCCTTGTATTGTTCACCTTGTCCAAACTTCATGACAAGCTGTTACGAAAAGTGAAAAATTAAGAAGAAAAAAAGATGAAATATTGGGTCAGACCTACTAACAAAAACTGTAAAGGCTTAAAGGAATTACAACCAGGATCTTCACGAAGCCATTTAATATCAAATTAGAATTTGATCGTTAATATGATGCTCCATATGTTCTATGGAAATCAACAGCATTCAATATCAGACCCAAAAGAAAAAACCGAAATCAACAAAAGATTTCGGTTCCACTATAGACAAACTCGAAGGAAAGTCAGTTTGCCTGAAGTTTTTTATTTAAAAAACAATCCAGTTGATTGGAACGGAGGGTACGAGACTCCTGCGGGAAAAACGTGTCCAAGGGAGACCCCGCAGGCGCAAAGGCGC
>NZ_JBHVQU010000089.1:0-16673 GCF_042886655.1 Peribacillus sp. NPDC058002
ATTCTATACTGTCTTCATCAAGGTGGTTCGTCGGTTCATCTAATAGTAAAAGGTCTGCATCTTTAGAAAGTCCTTTTGCAAGTCGGGCTTTCAGTTTTTCTCCCCCGCTTAATTGTTGGAATTCATGGCCTGGTACATGCATTTTATCAAGTAATTTAACTTCGGAAGGGGTCTTATCTTCGGAAGGATGCGATACGACTTCTTGTTCAACCATAAAAACTTTCAAGTCTTGCTGCAGCCATTGGATTTGTCCGCGTACAGGCTCTAAATCATTGTTAATTAATTGCAACAACGTAGACTTACCGGCACCATTTTTGCCAATGATACCGATGATTTCCCCTTGTTGTACACTTGCATGTATATTTTCAAAAATGTTTACGTCCATTACTTCATAGCTAATATTGGTTAATTTTAATAATTCTTTCATATAATTCATCCCTCTCCTTAATGGGAGGATAAAAAAATCCTCCCAATTCATATGGAAGGATTAGCCGTACCTGTGCATTGTCAAATAAGAGCTATTTTGAGTATAGCTCTGTAATTTATAGAAAATGGGCAGACTAATCCTATTTCGTTTGATTTGAAATATGCGATTTCAAATTTAAAAAAATAAGATTAGTTAATCATCGGCCACCCATCATCCCTTCTGATATTAATAAAATCAGTATAGCATAAATTCATCTTTGAAAACAAAAGGAAACAGCTATTTTTTTCCTTTCATTCCCAAAAGATTAATTATTGGTTTAACTCCATCAAATACCTTATTATAAGGTGGGCAATAGGACGGCATTTTTCCTGTGTTTATAAGGGCTTAGTTAAATTCAATAAACATTTACCGCCATAGGGTTGTTCCGTAAGGAGGACATTAATATGGAATATATAAAGGGAATCGATGTTTCACATTGGCAAGGTGCCATCCGTTGGGAGGAAGTTGCAAAGGCAGACGTGAAGTTCGTGTTTATTAAAGCAACAGAGGGAACGAGTTATTCTAAGTTATCTTATTTCAAAGAAAACGCACCACAAGCATTGGCAGCGGGATTGAAAGTCGGGGCATATCACTATGCAAAGTTTGCAACTGTTGCAGAAGCAAAGGCTGAGGCAGCTTATTTTTTAGATTCAATCAGATCTTTTGCTTTAAATTACCCTGTTGTACTGGATCTTGAGGAAAATAAAAAAAAGGCAAAGAAAAAAACGCTGACCGATGCAGCAATAGCTTTCTTAGAAGCTATTGAAGAAGCTGGATACATGGCTATGCTGTATACCGGTAAATATTTTCTTGAAAATAGTTTAGATGAATCAAGGTTGACGAATTACGCTTTGTGGATTGCGAGATACAACAGCACGTTGGGACGTAGCGCAGATATTTGGCAGCATTCTGATTCGGGTAAAATAAGCGGCATCAGTACAAAGGTGGACTTGAATATAGCCTATAGGGATTTTACAAATACAATAAATACTTTTAGGACACACAACATCCGTGCATGGGAAGCCGAAACAACCACAACTTATACAGTAACAAAAGGCGACACACTTAGCTTCATTGCAAAAAAACATAATACAACGGTAAAATCTCTTGTTAGTCTTAACGGAATTAAAGACCCCGACAAAATTTGTATCGGTCAAAAATTAAGGTTGAAATAAGTAAAGGCTCTTCTCATGACGAGAGGAGCTTATTTTTAAATATATTCCCTATATTTCATTAAGTTCGTCAATTGCTACTTCTGATCTTTCCTCTAATGGTCCTCTCAAATGTAAAGTAGCCGTTCTTCCATCTTCATTTAAATTATCAATCCATACTGAGGTGCCATTATATCTCACCTCAATGTCGGATGAAGAAGAAAGTATCTGTTTTACACGCTTAACATCCACATATATCCCTCCCTGCTGATTAGTCTACCTATTATTTGGGTTGAGGCTTAATTTTATTCGTTTATTCAGGGATTAATGTTGTAACTAAATCATTTAAGCACGATGATGTTTAACGCTTTTTAATTATGTTTGTTATGAAAGGTGAGAATTCTTAATCTTAACAATAAGTTTATCTGCCGGAATGGATAGGATTGTAAAAAGAATCTTAAGGTGATGAATTTGAAAAAAACCAGACTGGAATTCCAGATTATATCAAGGGGCAAAGACTAAGATTATAGAGCTAACGGCTGCCTGCTTTCAATAGGGGAGTCGCCACCTATTCAAAATTGAGTTAATGGAACGGAAGGGTTGAATAAGGAAGTAAATAAGATGGGACAATATTTGAGGAGAAAACATTGCTTGGTTTGAAGTCCATACGCATTCTTATACATGCTTTTAGGGGGGTATCATGGAATTATCGTTATTATTGGAATATGGCTGGGTGTTAATTATTCTAATTTTTTTAGAAGGCTTATTATCTGCCGATAATGCATTGGTTTTAGCCATTATGTCAAAGCATTTACCAAAAGAACAGCAAAAAAAAGCGATTAATATTGGGCTGCTTTTGGCTTTTATATTTAGGATTGGTGCAATCTTTATTATTTCGTACCTTTTCCATGTCTGGCAAGTTCAAGCAATTGGGGCTGCATATTTGATTTTCATCTCATTAAAACATTTACTAAAAAAGGACCACGGGGAGAAAGAGGGAAAAGGGAAGAGCTACCGTATGACCGTTGCGCAAATTGCTTTGGCTGATATTGCTTTTGCTATCGATTCCATTTTAGCTGCAGTCGCCCTTGTCATTGCCTTGCCAGATACACCAATGGGTGATATAGGAGGTATGGATGGGGCCAAGTTCATTGTTATTTTAGTAGGGGCGATTGCGGGTTTAATTGTCATCCGGTTTGCAGCAGGATACTTTGTTAAGGTACTGACGGAGCGACCTAGCCTCGAAACAGCAGCCATGTTAATCGTTGGTTGGGTAGGGGTTAAGTTATTAATGCATACCCTTGCGCATCCAGCCGTGCACATTATCCCACACGATTTTGTTGAAGGACCGATTTGGAATATCATCTTTTGGTCAGTCATGCTTCTTATTGCTCTAGGCGGATGGTTTTTATCTGGGAAAACAGTGAAAAATGATAAGCAAAACGACTAATGTTATCCGAATAAAAACGAGTTGAAATACCTTCGTGTTCATTTTTGTAAACCTTATGTTTGCTAAATAGGATTTTAAGACAGAATTCCAATTTCGGTCTTTTTGCCTCCATGCACTTGCTTTCCGCGGCGGTCCGGGAGCCTCCAAGGCTCCTTTGCGCCTGCGGGTCCACTCTGGACTCGCTTCTAAGCAGGAGTCAGGCACATCTGTTCCAATCAATTTTGAATTAACTTTAAGAACCCCTTTGCCTACAAACTGAAGGAGACCACAATAAGCGATCTCTTTTATTATTGTTTTACAAATCTTGTTTGTAAATCATGTATGAAACAAATATCTTGATTTATTTATCCATTGCTAAAATCCGTATACTGTGCACCGATGATGAGGATGCTAGAAGATTTATGGGCAACGTCCAAAAAAGACCAGATGCAGCACTGCCGAAAAGTAAGAAAGGACATAGCATCGTTTTTATATCCAACCCGATGACCAGTTTTGATTGGCTATTTTTTAATGAATCAATTATAAAGGTCTAAATCTTTACAGTATTTCCGCACTAACCGTGATGCTTTTGATTGGCTAATGGATAATTGATGAGCGACCTTCCTTGTACTCCTGAATTTTGTATATGAGGTGACAATAAGGTTTTTTTCAAGTTCTTCTAACGCTTTATCCAATGAATAATCTTGTAGCATTTGACTTGTTCTGTTCTGGACGGTGCTGTTTGGACTATGTGGTGTTTTTTGACTTGGTGTTTCTTGAGCAATTTTTTGTTGAAGCATTCTCGGTAAATCAGATACTTGAATGATAGCATCACTCGTTACAACCAAGCTTTCTATTAAATTTTCTAATTGTCTTATATTTCCGGCCCACGGATATTCATAAAAAATATCGAGTACTTCCTTCGATATAATCCGATTAACTTGATACTTTTTATTGAATACTGAAAGAAAATAATAAGATAGCGGAATGATATCTTCTTTTCTTTCCCTTAATGGCGGTAATTGTAAATGAACTACATTAAGCCGATAATATAAATCTTCTCTAAATCTTTTTTTCTGCACCATCTCAAATAAGTCTCGATTGGTAGCAGAAATAATACGAATATCCACTTTCTTTAGTTCTCTGCCCCCGACAGGAAGAAATTCAAGGTCTTGAATAACCTGTAAAAGCTTAGCCTGAATATTAATCGGGATTTCCCCTATTTCATCCAAAAATACGGTACCGCCGTTTGCCATTTCAAGTAGACCCTTTTTTCCGCCTTTGCTTGCCCCAGTAAAAGAACCATCGGTGTATCCGAAAAGTTCTGATTCTATTAATTGCTCCGGTATGGTAGCACAGTTAATGGATAAGAAAGGCGAGTTCTTTCGTAGTCCTCTATCATGAATGTATTTAGCCAACACGCCTTTCCCTGTACCAGACTCCCCTTGAATCAAAATGGTCGCATCAACCATAGAAATCTTATCGCAGACCTCCATTACATTGTTCATCTGTTCGTTGTTCGTAATTACGCTTTCTTTTAAAGAATTCTTTTCACTTAGTTTTTCTGGTTCGTGTTCGTCCGGAATGTATAACCCTTTATAGTTTGGTTCTTGTGCTGTTGTAATAATAAGTTCAATTTCTTGCTCATCGTTGAGTAAAGGAATAGCTGTTGTGATCATTTCCTTTCCAATATATGAAACTTGCTTGATTGTAACCGATTTCTTTTCTTTCAAAACAAAGGGTAAAATACTCGGTTTCCAATATCCTTTGGAGAAAATTTCATTATTATGTTTTCCGATTATTTCGCTTAACTGTTTTCCATAATGCCTTTCATACGCTTTATTTGCATAAATTATGCAGGCATCTTTGTTAAGAACATATATCTCATTAGGTGAATGATCTAAAATTTTTTTCAATATCTCCGTACTCATTTCAATTTTACCTTCATTACTCATTAAGTTTTGCATGAGTTTGCTCCCTTCATCTCAAATGAGTCTATAATAACTGGGATGAGTCAATTGTGGTTAAATTGAGTCAATTATAAATCATATTTATACATTAAAGAAGGGGGAATAGTAAAATATCGGTAATAATAGGGGGCTGTCGAAATGGCATTATCCTTGCATAAGTGTTAAGTAAAGCATGCTGCAGAAATAAGGAAATATGAAGCCAATCGGCAGAGGAGGTTTAAAAGGAATACCTGTATCCTTATTCAGGGCAAGTCTTTATTTTTATGGATAATAAAAGGAGGAACTGCCATTATGTCGACAAAAGAAGAAATGAAAGGGCTGGACTATACACTACCTTATAAGAAGTATGTGGATCCTGAAGTCATGAAGGAGGAAAGGGAAAATATTTTCTATAAAAATTGGATCATGATTGGTCATACAAGCCAGGTAGAGAAGGTTGGAGACTTCTTTACATTTGATTTGGTCGGGGAGCCGATAATCGTAACACGGGGCAAGGACGACGAGTTGCATGCTTTTTATAATATTTGCCCTCACCGTGGTGCGATAGTCGAGCGTACAGATCAGGGCAATAAAAAAATTCTCCAGTGTATTTATCATGGATGGACATTCCATTTAGATGGTAAGGTGAACAGGACTCCAAATTTCAAAACAAATGATATCGAAAAACCTAGCTGCATGACTCCCATTCGTTTAGAAGTCCATCAGTCGATGATATTTGTAAATCTAAATCAGGATGCACCAGCCTTCGAAACAGATTATCAATCTTTTTTAAATAACATAAATGAATATACATTTCTTAGTTCCTTAAAAAAGGTCAGGGAAAACCGTCGAATTGTTCAAGCTAACTGGAAATCAATCATTGACAATTATTTGGAATGTGATCATTGTCAAATTGCACATCCTAGCTTCTCGAAGGCCTTCGATTTAACTAAATATAATATTACTCCTTGTGATAATTTTTCCTATCAATGTACAACAGCTAGTGATGAAGAAGAAGGTCCCGGTGCACGTTTTTACTGGGTTTGGCCGAACACCATGATCAGTATATACCCAGGTACTGGAAATATGACGACGAGCCATATCATCCCTGTTGACGAAAAAAGTTCATTGGCAATTTACCGTTATTATTTTGCTGATGAAAACTTGACTGAAGACGAGGAAGATTTAATTAAATTTGTCGATCAAGTGCGGGAAGAAGACTTCGAATTAGTTGAGTTATTACAAAGTGGATTACATTCCAGGGCTTGTGGAAGAGGAGTATATTCTCCTACCGAGCACGGTTTGAAACATTTTCATCAATTAGTCACAAAGGCGATGCAAAGCTAGTCTGTAATCTAAAAATGACCTATGGTTTGATAAAATGAAAGCGTTTTATACGTTGATTAACCGTTAGGTGAATAATATAAAAGCTGGAGCTGAAAGTGAAAGTTTTCATAGTATCAAACATGAAAGAGGGGTTCTTTTATTATGAAACGATCAAATGTTGATAAAGCAATCTTTTGGCCGGCTCTAGCTATTCTTGCCGCTTTATCAATTCCTGTCCTATTAAATCCTGAACAAGGGACTGCAATTCTCGGAGATCTTCATCATTTAATTGCCGAGAGTTTGAGTTCATTATATTTATGGGCTGTGGTGGCGGCTTTAGGTTTCTTGATTTGGCTGGCATTCAGTAAATATGGAAAGATAAAATTTGGTGCGCCTGATACCAAGCCGGAATTTTCGACATTCAGTTGGTTAGCTATGTTATTTACGGCGGGAATTGGTGCAAGTATCACATACTGGAGCGCGATTGAATGGGCGTATTATTACACTGCTCCGCCATTTGGGGCCGAACCAAAAACTGCTGCCGCGGCAGATTGGGCATCTACGTATGGATTATTTCATTGGGGCTTTAGCGCATGGGTATTATATTGTCTACCTGCTTTGCCGATTGCCTATAACTTATATGTGAGGAAAAATCCGAGTGTGAAATTGAGTTCAGCATGTGAAGGCGTTCTCAAAAAGGGAGCAAATAGCTGGTTAGGTAAAGCGATTGACGTTTTTTTCATGGTTGGGTTGGTTGGAGGAATAGGGGCGGCTTTAGGCTTGGGGCTTCCGATGATTTCTGAAGGAATTTCTGAATTATTTCATATACCTCGAAGCTTTATGTTAGATATGACGCTAATAGTAGCCTTGACATTGATATTCTGTGTTAGCACGTATTTTGGTCTGAAAAAGGGTCTGAAAAGATTAGCAAACATCAATACGTACCTTTTTTTGGCACTTTCTGCATTCGTTCTTTTAGCTGGTCCAACTTTGTTTATAATATCCAGATTTACGGATAGCGTTGGGGTTTTGTTACAGAACTTCTTTCGTATGAGCTTCTACACCGACTCTGTTGCCAATTCTGGCTTTCCGGAAGCTTGGACGATATTTTACTGGGCCTGGTGGTTTGCTTGTGCTCCTTATATGGGCATATTTGTAGCAAAGATCTCGAAAGGAAGAACGATAAGACAAGTCATTTTTGCTGAATGTATTGGAGGAACAGTAGGGTGTTGGGCGGCGTTTTCCATCATGGGTAATACAGGTCTTTACTTTGAACTTAATAAACTTGTTCCTGTCATTGACATTTTAGAGAATAAAGGTGGGGAAGCAGCCATCGCTGCCATTTACCAGGGGCTTCCCGGTGGCAGTATAGCCTTGTTTGCGATTATGATTATCACCCTTATTTTTCTTTCTGCAACACTGGACTCTTCATCATTCACATTAGCAAGCGCTGCATCAAAAAAGTTGTCATTAGATCAAGAACCAGCCGGATGGCATAAAATATTTTGGGCATTGGTCATAGAGCTCGTAGCGTTTTCCATGATGTTCGGTGGAGGACTGCATGCTCTTCAATCAGTAGTGGTCATTACTTCCGTTCCACTCATCTTAATAATGGCGATGGCATCGATATCGCTCATTAAATGGATAAAAGAGGATCAGGCAAGAAGCAGCCGTATAGAAAAAACGATCAATGAAGAACCTACAAAACTAACATCTTAAAAGTATCATTCAAACTGGGAAGGGAATAAACGCCAGCAGGCACCAGCTAAAAAACAGCTGGTGCCTGTTTGGCGTACGATTAAATCGTACAATATTTTTCCGATTTGTGTAAAAGACCTTAAATATTGAATGAGAATATCATAGATAGGGCGGTGTACCAGGTACAAGGCATAATGGGCTCTGTGCGAATCCGTTCACACCCATGCCTGATGGTATTGCAAGTGCATCACTAAGTGTACTGGATATAGCTAATAGGATCTTTATTGAAAGCGGCATATGAAATTGAATAATGGTTTGAAGGTTGGGACATTCTTCTGAATGCACCGGGAAAATCGTTAAAGCCTAATTGATTTGTAAACAAAAAATATCACTGAATTATTTACCGCAAAGTCGATGATAAATGGCAATTGATCCAGCGGAGCTTATTGACGGTAGAGGACGTTCAAATACCTATCTGTTGATTAAAGAAATGATGCACCATATGAATAAAAACAAAAATGCCTCCTCATATTAAAAGAGAGGGGACGTGTCACATGATAAAAAGTATATCAACTTTTCAAGCGACAATGGTGCTGATTCTATCCACTGGATTGATGAACCATGTTATCGTTTTGCCTTCATTGCTTGGAGCATCCGGAAGAGATTCATGGATCAGTAATTTAATCGCCGGGATGCTTTTTCTAATATGGCTTCCCATGGTTTATAGGATCATAAATAAAACAAAGCAACAGCATATCATTGGCTGGCTTCATACTCACAGTCACCCGCTCGCCGCCTGGTCCATAAAAATCCTTCTTTTCTTCTATATTTTATTAAACTTGTTTGTCACTTTATTTAGCACATTTTCCTGGGTAAACAGTACTTATATGATTCAAACGCCAGAATATATATTATTTATACCTTTCATCATCCTATGTTTTATTGCTGCCGAGGCTGGAATTAAAACAATAGCGATTGCCGGGGGACTGATTTTACCCCTTGTTGTGTCACTTGGATTTATGATAATGACGGCGAATATACAGTTTAAGGATTACTCCTTGCTTTTTCCTATTTTTGAAAATGGGATTACACCTGTTTGGGACGGGGTCGTAATACTAGGTGGAGGTTTTACAGAGATATTTCTACTCGTTTTGATTCAACAGTTTATAAAGACAGAAATAAAGTTCAGGAGTTTACTTTTTTTAAGTTTATTTCTTTTGTTTATCTGTATGGGACCCATAATAGGCTCCATTACAGAGTTTGGTCCGGTACAAGCTGCAAAAATCAGCAATCCTGCATACGCTCAATGGCGGTTACTAACCATGGGTAAGTATTTGAACCGGCTGGATTTTTTATCAATATACCAATGGCTTTCTGGTGCATTTATCCGTGTATCGTTATCGATATTCTTAATGGGGGAACTGTTTCAAATTAAATCAAAGAAAATAAAAAATATTGTATTGCTTGCTATAACAGTCTCCTTAATCATTGCGCTTTGTATACCAATCGACATTCCAGCATACAGGGATTTTACGGAAAGATATTATTTTAAATTGAGTGTGATTAGCATTTTGGTAATAACTTTTTTCATTAACATGGTCATTTTTGTAAAAGAAAGGGTGAAAAAGAATGAAGCCTCTATTGAACAAGGCAAATAAGGGGAGTTCTTCGGAGATCCAACTGAAGACGGAATATTTCATTGAATTACTCGGAATGAGCTCGGATGTAAAATTCAAAAAGCATACCATTACATCTGAAGGGAAAACAGATCCGCCCCTTAATTGCACTTTGATTTATTCAGAGGTGTTGGTCGATGTCAAAAAATTGTGGGAATCAGTAGCGCGGCTTGATAGTGCATTCATAAATTCTAAACTGAAGGAAGAAGAGGGTATAGAGGATCCGCAAGAAGAATATAAAGTTACTAGGGTTTTCCCTTCCTCCACTTTAAAAGAAAATGTGGAGGAAAACGTATTTTCCGGGATGGTCCTGATGCTATTTGAAGAATTGGAATTATTATTTATGTTTTCCCTACCAAGCATCCCGAATCGAAGCCCCGAGGAAACAAGTAGTGAAACTTCCATCCGAGGTCCACGTGATGGATTCATCGAAGATATCTCTGTTAATTTAGGGTTGATCAGAAAAAGATATAAAACTGCATCACTCGAAAATCAAGCATTTACGATTGGGAATAGGAGCAAGACAAAAATCAATTTATTATATGTGAAGGATGTTGTAAATCCAGAAACCATTGAAAAAGTAAAAAGGAAAATCTCCTCAATAAACACAGATATCTTGTTGGGAACTGCTGAACTTGAAGAATTTTTATCAGGCAGTAAGTTCAACCTGATCCCGTTTTTTGATTATACAGGGAGGCCGGATTATGCTGTAGCCAGTTTAAACAATGGGCGCTTTGTCATTTTAGTGGATGGGTCACCAACTGCCTTAATTGGGCCAGGTAATATTACACTCTTGTTAAAAGCCGCGGAAGATCGTCATACTCCTTCTTACTATACAAATTTCGAATATTTCTTTCGCATTATCGGACTGGTAGTATCAATATTTCTGCCAGGTTTTTATATAGCATTAGTATCATTTCAATTAGACCAGCTCCCCTTCTCATTTTTGGCGACGATAACCGTATCTAGATTTGGATTGCCTATATCACCTCAACAAGAGGCTTTCTTGATTTTGGGTTTATTTGAGCTGTTTCGGGAGGCAGGGGTCACACTCCCAAAAGCAATCGGTCAATCACTGGCTGTTGTGGGTGGATTAATCATTGGTGATGCGGCAATTAGAGGCGGGATTACATCCCCGACGATGTTGGTGGTTGCAGGAACTACTGCGGTAGCCACCTATACATTAATCAATCAATCATTAGGTGGAATTGTAAGCATGGCCAGGTTTTATGTATTATTTCTCTCTTCTATTTTAGGCTTATTCGGATTTTTTCTCGGTGTTTTCTCTATTGTCCTTTATTTATCAAGGCTGCAGGTTTATGGTTTACCCTACTTAGCGCCTATTTCACCAATATCCTGGAAAGATCTAGGGGGCGGTGTCTTTGTGAAACCATATCTCTTTAAAAAGAAACGAGCCGAGACGCTGAATACCAAGGACAATACAAAAGGAAATCGCTAATGAAAGTGATCCTTAGAATTATACTATTTGTATTGAGCCTCGCTCTTTTAAGTGGCTGCTGGGATACCAAGGATATTCAAGATATTCAATATATAAGTGCAATGGGAATAGATTATCAAAATGGTCAGTATGTCATTTATGTGCAAGTGACGTCTTTTGCCGGTGTTGCTAAACAAGAAGGCTTGGAACCAAAACCAACAACTGTTTGGGTCGCCAGAGGGCGAGGGGAAACAATGAACGAGGCCATGAATGACATTTATAAAAGGTCAAACCAGTATATTTATTGGGCTCATGTTAAATTGATCATTTTCTCTGAAAGCTTACTAAAACATGGATTGGTCAACGTAAACGATCCCATTTTAAGATTTCAGCAAATTAGGGAAACAGCTTGGTTATATGGTACCGATGATTCCTTAGAAAAGATCCTTTTTGTCAATAGTCTATTCGGCTCTTCAGTGCAAACAAGCATTTTCAATCCGGATGATATTTATAAATTAAGATCCTTTGTCGAACCCATACGGATCCAAAGATTTTACACGCAAAATTATGAAACAGGAATGACAATAAAACTACCGAAGATTTCGTTAAAAAATGAGGTGTGGAAAGCAAAAGAAAAATCCCAGAATACCGTAAAACTATCAGGGGCCTACCTTATTAAAAATAATAAACTGATGGGGGAGATAGAAAATAAACATCTTGGGGGGATGAGGTGGTTGACAAAATCAACGGTAAGGTCCCCAATTAGAATAAAACTCAACAACAACAAGAATATTCAATTATCGCTAATGAGGCCCAAATTCAATATAAAGCCAATCTATGTAAATGATGAAGTCGAATTTGATATTTCAATTGAAGTAAAAGGTGCCGTAATGGATATGGAAGAAAACATCTCCTTTCCCCACCTTAAAGAAAAAATACAACGGGCATTGGAGAAAGAAATTAGGGATACTTACAAATATGCTCTAAAAAAAAATATAGACATTTATAATTTAGAAGGAGTTATCTACAGAAAGGATTTGAAAAAATGGAAAGAAGTTTCCAAAGAGGGTTTTAGTCTTAATGAAGAATCCATCCGTAATATTCAGGTGGATGTAACGATTAAAATAACAGGCGATTATAAATATGAGTACATGAATTGATTCCTTCCTTCATTAGTGAATCGTTGGCTGCCATGACAGAATCTTTCTTCAAATCCGTTTCCAATGATTATGATATGGCAGCTACTGTAAATGTATATCCAACAACTAACTATGTAAGGATTTATTTTGACTTACATAACGATTAAAGGAAACTCGATTTTACTTTAATAGACCTAAGCGAAATCCATAGACTACGACCTGTGTACGGTTCTTGGCTTTAAACTTTGTCATTAAACTGCTTATATAATCCCTTATAGTATGCTCGCTTAATTGCAATAATTCGGCCATCATTTTATTGTTATGCCCCTCCGCTAGCAAATTTAAAATCATGGATTCCCGTTCCGTTAATTGTAGATCTGTATCAATGGATACCTCATCATCCTTTCTTGATAAATATAAGCCTAATCGTTTTCCGACCTGTTCAAGTAAAGTTAGTTCATCTTTTGAATAATCGAATTCCTCTCCTAATTGATCAAAGGTCAGCCAGCCGAACACTTGCTGGTCATGAACAATCGGTACAAATATGACAGATGAAAGATTAAACAACGTTATATGTTCCTTTTTAATATAATGATCGGGATTCTTTAAAAAAACAGGCTTTTTTGAATTGAAAACAAAGGATTGCTTCAAGCTGAGTTGCCCTCTCATGCTTTGAACCTTGGGGAGCTCCTCTCCAATGGTGCCATAAAATTGATTGGACCAAGGAATATAAGCATAAAAAACACATCTTTTATAGTGAAAGAACTCTTCACATTTTTTTAGGATATGAGCAAAGTCCTTAATTCCTGATGAGTTAATTAGAAGCTCATCTAACTGGTCTAATAATTTCAGCCTTTTCAGTTCAGCATTTTCTTCGTGGGTTTTTGAAAGTTGCGATGGTTCGACATCCATCCATTTGTTATAGCTATGGATGAGATGAGAGAAAATGGATAATAAGAAAAGTAGAATGGAAATGGTTTGGGCCTGTTTCAGGTTGGCCATTAAGGTAACGATGGACTTTTCAAAGATTAATCGGAACATGCTGAAATGTTTCACATTTAAAATGGGTAGATGTGATTGAAGCCAAGTTTCCAGATGCTTATCGTATGTTTCATTTATGTCTTCGATTTTTGGAGCGGATAAAAATAGTAGGAATGATTC
The DNA here is from genome assembly GCF_042886655.1 of Peribacillus sp. NPDC058002. Classification (NCBI taxonomy): domain Bacteria; kingdom Bacillati; phylum Bacillota; class Bacilli; order Caryophanales; family Bacillaceae; genus Peribacillus; species Peribacillus sp. NPDC058002. The sequence continues at coordinate 13,434 of NZ_JBHVQU010000089.1, forward strand.
AAGTAATGTTTGTATCACCTTACGTTCATTTTCTAATATAAGGGGCTCAAGATTCAAATAAATATTGATATTTTCTTCAATTTGTTTGTTTTGGCTTTTTATGAATAATATGAATTGCTGAAACGATATTTCTTCATAAGCATGTGAGGGCTGGATCATACGGGTCTCTTCTCTTTAAACAAATTACCCCTATATAAGGGGGATACTTACCCTATTATTATACAGCATATTATAGGATAGTATTTCAAATTACGAGGAGTAAAATAAAGGCATAGACAGACAATGAAGCTTTTTTTAGCGGCATTCCATTTAAAGGGATGGACAATTGCTTAATTCAGCTTTAATTGCTTGTATAGGAATACTAGTCTAGTGAGAACCTCTAGGGATGAGGATTTCAGTATCAGAAAAATAAGAAAAGGAGATCTGGTGCAATCATGAGACTTGAAAACAAAGTGGCAATCATTACTGGCGGAGGTACAGGAATCGGGAAAGAAACAGCTTTGCTATTTGCCAGGGAGGGAGCAAAAATCGTCATCACTGACATAAATCAGGAATCCGGTGATCAAGCTGTGAAAGACATTCAGGCAATCGGCGGAGAGGCCCTATTCATTCGTCATGATGTCAGCAATGAAGAAGATTGGAAAAAGGTTGCAAAGGAAACGATCGATACTTTTGATAAGGTGGATGTTCTGTTCAACAATGCGGGTATTTATATCATTAAACCGGTTGCGGAGATTGAATTGGAGGAATGGAATCGTCTCATGTCGATTAACGTGACCGGCGTATTCTTGGGAATGAAGCATATTATGCCACTGATGGCGCTACAAAATAAAGGTTCAGTCATAAACGCTTCTTCCATAGCAGGCTTAATTGGCGCCCCTGGTCATGTATTATACGGTGCAAGCAAGGGAGCGGTCCGGACAATGACTAAAGATGCTGCTATCGAGTATGCTTCAAAAGGGGTCCGTGTAAACTCGATTCATCCAGGATATATCGATACCGGGATGGCTGACTATGCATCTGAACAAACGGGCAGTTCAAAAGATGAATTGGGTAAAGAATTTCCGTTGGGACATCTGGGCAGCGTCAACAATGTGGCGAATACAGTGCTTTTCATTGCCTCGGACGAATCTTCCTATACTACGGGTACTGAATTTGTAATAGATGGCGGAGCGACCGCTCGCTAAAATCCTTTCTAACGGATAGTAAAAACTAAAAAAATAAGGAGTGTTTAATTATGAGATTGGAAAATAAAGTGGCGATCGTAACTGGGGGAGCAAGCGGGATTGGAGCAAGTACGGCTCAATTATTTGCAGAAGAAGGAGCAAAGGTGGTCATTGCCGATTTTGCTGATCATGGACAAGCTGTGTCAGAAGAGTTAAATGGAAAAGGGTATGATACTCTTTTTGTTAAAACTGACGTGACAAATGAAAATGACGTAAAGAGTATGATCGAAGAGACGGTTAATAAATATGGAAAACTGGATATCATGTTCGCAAACGCAGGGATTGCAAGAGACGGAAACATCCATGAGTTAAGCTATGAACAATGGCAAAAAACAATTGATATTAATTTATCAGGTGTCTTCCTATCCGATAAATATGCGATAGAGCAAATGCGAAAACAATCTACAGGCGGCGCCATTGTCAATACAGGTTCCATCCATAGCCATGCAGGGAAACCGGGGGTAACAGCCTATTCTGCTGCGAAAGGCGGGGTCAAACTATTGACACAAACGTTAGGCTCGACTTATGCCAAAGATGGCATTCGTGTCAATGCAGTTTGCCCAGGATATATTGATACACCACTTATTGCGGAAGCACAAGGTGAGATCAGACAAGGTTTGATCGACTTACATCCCATCGGCCGTTTAGGCAGAGCCGAAGAAGTGGCGAAAGCTGTTCTCTTCCTTGCAAGTGACGATGCATCATTTGTTACAGGCACAAGCCTTATTGTAGACGGCGGTTATACGGCAGTATAATAAGGGCAAGTCTGGTTCTTTTAAACAGTCAAATTCGTTTGTTGGATATTTACATGTAATATAGAGCTTCTTCCGTAAGATGAGTGGTGTTAGATTACTCAACTCTACTGGAGGGCTCCTTTTTTTTGTATATAATGAAAAAATCCCCGGAATGCTAAAAACATTTCCTTGGAAGATGAAACGATACAATGTCTATTAAGGATACTTTTAAACTCTTTTTGAGTGTGCGGCGATAAATAAGGCCAAACGGATAATTCGATTACGATCTAGATCGCTTAATATCTCTCTACAACTTTTAAATATGTCCGGGTATCTCCCATTTCCTTCCGTTTATATAAATTATATTTAGTTCGATAATAAAAGTGGAAGTAAATCCAATTAATAGTATTTTTATGATAAAGTTATAAAGTTGATATTTTAGGAAGAAACAAAATCTGTTGATAAAGGAAGGGTTAAATGGCGAAAAGAATATTAGGTAGTATGTTGATTTTATTACTAGGCATGGTTAGTTTCTCTTTTTTATTTGGCTTAAAAGTTGAAGCGGCAGATCGAGTGCATACTGTATCCTCTCAAGAAACGGTAGAATCGATTGCAGCGATCTATGATATATCGACGGAGCAATTAATGAATATGAATGGTTTACCGGATGATAAGTTATATATTGGCCAGAAGTTAACCATTCAGACTGCTTATACTCCTTCGAACTATCAGTGGTCAGAGAGAGGGAAACAAATTGGGAATTATGCGAAATCTTTTACAGGATTTAAAAAAACGGCTGGTGGAGAGACACCTATCAAAGGGTTTGATTCTAGCGGATTGATTCATTGGGTACTCACCCGACAAATGGTGCCAATCGACCGTTTGTCAGTTGAAGGCTATTATAAGCAAGGAATGGATACAAATACGCCTAAGGTTGGAGATATTATATTTTTTCTGGAAAAGGGAAGTTCAAAAGCCGTGACCGCTGGGATCTATCTGGGGGGAAATCAGTTCATTAATTCTGGATACGGAGCAGAGACAGTTCAGGTGAGATCTACCACAGAAAAATATTTTGCACAATACCAAGTCGAGTATAAAACGTATACACCAAAAGGAGAGCATGTCGTTCAAAATAATGAAACACTTAAAAGTATCTCGGATAAGTACGGTGTATCGGTGGGTACAATCAAAAAGCGTAACGCATTACCAACTGATAACTTGATGAAGGGACAGTATCTTCAAATATACAGCAATCCCTTATATCCATTTTATACAAATCA
>NZ_JBHVQU010000090.1:0-16513 GCF_042886655.1 Peribacillus sp. NPDC058002
CCATCCACTTGTCTTTGTATGCCATAGTTAGTAAGCTGCCCCTTTACTACAGAATCATTTAAAATCAAAGCATATGCTGAAGAAGAAGCAGGACCATCGATTAATAATATATATTCAATCTTATAGTCACCTGATTTACGAATTATTAAGGTGTCACTAGGAGGGGTAAACTTTATATTATTTAATGGACCGTTTTGATTAAATTTTATACTTTCGCCTGATTTGACCATGATGGGTTTGGAACCTATGAGTGTAACGTAGGCATAGGCAGGTGAGGATTTTTCCCAGTTTTGTTCTGACATTATTGTTCACCTACTCACTTATTATTTCTATTATTATGTGTGAGTAGATCAAAAATGATTGTACTACTGTACTACGATTTATATCATTAGGCTAATAGATAGAAATGAACACTCTTTATTTAACATAATATGATTATTAACAGTAAATTTCTATCTTATTTTTAGACGGAGTGAAAAAGAGGTGTTTTATCGGTAAGCTTTCAAATTTCCAAAAGAAAAAAACCTCGTGAGTACGGAGACATTTTCATACTATTAAAAGAGCAGACTCTTAATAAGTTTGCTCTTTTTAAATGTCAATATAGTGTGCAGCAGAAGACCAGCAGCTTCTTGAATTCCATTTAACCTAGACCTAATTTGACGAGTATCTTCTATATATTAATCAATCGTTTGATTAATATAAGCTACCGGATAACTAGTTCGGCATCTATGAAAAAGCGAATGAAACGAAAAAATCGATAAAAGTGATCCTTTTCTTCTCTGAGTAGTAACTGACTAAAGGTAAATATTACGTGAGCTGATTAAAGGAAGCCGATAACATTATACTTATTGATGCCAGAAGAGACATTAAGCCACCTACATCTTCTGCTTAAGCTGATAATCATGTTGATACCTAATCCTCATTGAACGGATGTGAAAGGTTAACAAAACATCAAGAGCTGATCTTTACTAGGTTGGCTCTTTCTTGAATTCTCGATATCTAGTATCAGATGAAACTCTAGTGGCTTCTTCAAATTCCTTAACTGTCATCATTCACTAGAGTTATACTCTTGGATACTGACAAATTCTAGTCATTTTTCGCGAAGTTCTATGCAATTTCGATTAATCTTATTGTAGACTTAGCTAAACTACCCTCTCACGTAGCATACGTTATGCTTCAATCATAATTGCACCGGGCACTATAAGTATCTTATTTTTGTCAGGAGAGTCTATATTGATGAAGTGAAAATTGGAGTTTAAACAATACACATTATAAGAAGTCTGTTAAAAGTAAGATTGAATTATTTGGAGTAACAATAGTTCATAGATGAAATGTAAATTGAGTTTCTATGTTTTTAACAAGTCATATTTGCACCCGAACGGAAGCTTATATGAAAAATGCTGGAAACCAATTCGGGAAAGTGAAGGGCGGTTATGTATCCTATCGTTCTTTTTATGTACGGTAGGATTGGTTTATAAAGATGGAATTAAAAACTTCGCTTCAGCAAATGGAATTCGCTTAAATAGGGGAAGAGATGAAGTTAAATCGAAAAAATAGATTCCTGCCTCAGTGAGTTTGTGGGTTAGATTAACATATGGAAGAATTAGTAAGGATAGATGTTTCCCCATCTGGTCTGATGGGGAAGTCCATATCGGAGGAGATTGACACTTATCTAGCTCTGTAAGCATCAATATAAAGATGGATTTTCTTGAAAGCCTCGATTTTCCTCTAAGGCCGTTTCCAGCTAAGTTAATGTATTTCCTTGATATGAGATAAACGAATGGAGAAGATCTTTTGATTATTATCCTTTATGAACAGGGTTTGTTCATTAAGGTTAAGTTTATACATTTTGCCTTTACACGTTTCTAAAAACCCATCTTTAAAATAAGTGATTGTCATTATCCCATTTTTTTTTAATGATTTTAATATCATCTGATCATCTCCTTCCTGTCAGGCTTTATTAAAGTTACTTTATGCAAGAAATCATTTATTTATGATGAAAGATGCAACAATAGGGAGTATAACATTTATTATACACCAAAAATTGAAAGCGTTTTCAGTAATATTTGAACGTTGTGTGAAAGAATCAATATTTTAAACTCTCATAATGGTCTTAAGCTAAAAGGAAAATTTCTTGATTTTAATGATAGTATTTGTCACGGCTGGTTTGGTCATCATGTATATTTTCACTCTGCGGTCACAGCTGAATGAAGTCGGGACAAATCAAAGCAACTATGTAGAACAGATTCAATCCCTATCATCCATCCAAAACACGGATGCTTTAATGGTGAATCGCGAGTTTCTTGAAAGTTTTTTCACCTATCAAACCACTGCAGAACGATACAATAAGATTGAAAAGTCCATGACCGACCAGGGATACAAGGCGCCCCATCCTTCCGGAACTGAACTTCCGCACTCGGAGGAATCGGTCAAGTAGACGGAATTTAATAAAGTGGCTGCAACCAACACGGTTATCGTTAAAACTTCGCTCGTTTCTGAGAAAGAGCCAGGCTGTAAGGTTGATGATGTCGATTTCACTGGTGGATTAACTGAACATTTAAAAATCTTCATTTAGTTTTCCTATTACATTTATACCTACAATTCAGATTATTAGAGACTGGGTAATTGAATTAGTATGTGAGTGTATTGAACCATTATTATGTAAGTCTTAGCAAATATCCGCCTCGTTTCTACATAAATATGGTATAATTACCGCATGTAACCGGCCGGGTGGGAGGTTGCCCTATCCCTATCTCTTATATCTAAGAGTGAAGGGAGGTGACCGCAATGGATCTTCTAAAAGACGTACTAGTGGAAGTAGCTAAAACAGTTGCCAATTCGACAGTTGTTTATCTATTTAGCTTGCTTCCTGCTAAAAAAGTCCAAAAGAAAACCACCCGTTCTCTGTCCAAAAAGCACGGGCGGCCTTCTAATAAGCGCAAAATTTAGGAGCAACCGACCCACTTTGGATTGGTTACTTAGGCGAGATGTTAGCGCATCTCGTCTTTTTTATATATTCCACATTATAACATAAATATACGAAAAACATAAAAAAGAAACTTAATTTTCAATAGTTCTTCTTTTATTTTTCTCCGGACTATATGATCCTTTTCCTTTCCTATTTAGAACCACACGAGTAATTTCTTTACTTATCCTTACTGTCCTCCCTCACCCGAGAAGGCAGCCATCCCCGGCTGTCTTTTTCTAATTCTATTGAAAGCAGGTAGAATAAAGAAAAAGAAAACCATCGGCGAAATTACCAATAGCAGATTAAGCTTGGGAATTACGGGAAGTGTGTAACTTGTGAGGTAACTTACATTCTTAATTAAATCTTTTGGTTCGTTATTTCACAGGTACCTTTAAGCGACTCATGGATCGGACATATTCAGACTTTCCTTTAGACGTTTTTTCAATCAGTAATTAAAAAAATCTCAATAATGAGCTATCAGTACATATTTTTTGCTTGTCATAAATGCCTTTGTGCGATGTTATAAAGTTTGATGCAATTTAAACGGCCTATACAGGTGGAAGGTGTCAATACTTATTTTGGGGTAGTGTCACATGCCCATCAAGCTAAACAAACGAATTTCCTTCAAAATGAAAAAACGTTATTCTTTCAGTAAAATACTTGAAGAGGATAGCGTTTTTTCATGGACCTCTCGCCTTCTGAAGAATTACATCTATTCTCACAAGAATTACAACGCTTTCTATATTCCTATTAATCTATTTTGCACCAGAGCCGATTTCAGAAAGATTAGAGATCATTAATGAAACAATATAATGATTTTCGTTTATATTCTGTTATGTTCATCGTACAAATGAATATAGAAATGGAAATAACAATAAAAACCTATCCTAACTAGTAATATATAACTTATATGGGATTTTAACCCGAAAACACATGACTTTATATCGAATATTCATAATATTAAAAAATAAATATTGAGTTAGCATAACAAAAAACATATAATCCACTTTGTAAACGTTTTATATTATGGAGGTGGAAGTTGTACATGTGGTGTAAAGTATTAATCTCATTGTCTTTATTAATTACCTTGATTCTTCCTTATAAGATGGCCCATGCACAAAAGCATGAGCAAGTAGGAGAGGTCAAGGTAATACGCGATCAATATGGTGTCCCTCATTTATATGCTAAAAATAAAAAGGATTTATATAAAGCATATGGGTACGTAATGGCTAAGGACCGTCTTTTTCAGTTGGAAATGTTTCGTAGTGGAAATGAAGGAACTGTTTCAGAGATTTTTGGAGAAGAATATTTATTAAAGGATGAGCAAAGCAGAAGGGATGGTTACAGCAATAAGGAAATTCAGAAGATGATTGAAGGGTTAGATTCCCAGACAAAAGAGTTGATTGATCAATTTGCTAAAGGTATTACGATGTTTATAAAAGAAGCTCTTAAAGACCCAGATGAAAAGCTTTCCAAAGAGTTTCATGACTACAATTTTTCACCACGAGAATGGACCTCAAAAGATGTAATCCGTGTTTATATGGTTTCTATGACTTACTTTATGGATAATCACCAAGAATTAAAAAATGCTGAGATATTTACTAAGTTGGAAAGCAAATATGGAAAAGAACCAGCTATGCAAATGTTTGATGATTTAGTGTGGAAAAATGATCTAGAAGCTCCTACAAGTATCGTAAGTGGAGAGAAATCAGAGGACGATTCAGGTTCTTCTGTCGCTTATCAAACTATTTCGCATAGCGTTGTAAATGCATCAAAAGAAATTGAGAAGCAAAGAGAAAACTTTATCGAATCATCCGAAGAACTTGGCTTACCGCTAAAGATTGGGAGCAATGCAGCGATTGTTGGCTCCAAGAAATCCGAAACTGGTAATGCCCTATTGTTCAGTGGCCCCCAAGTTGGCTTTGTAGCCCCGGGCTTTCTATATGAAGTTGGTTTACATGCTCCAAGTTTTGATATGGAAGGCTCAGGTTTCATTGGTTACCCATTCATCATGTTTGGTGCCAATAAATCTTTTGCTTTAAGTGCTACCGCCGGATATGGGAATGTAACAGATATTTTTGAGGAAAAATTAAACCCTCAAAACCCTTACCAATATCTTTATAACGGTAAATGGAAGGACATGGATAAGAGAACAGAAACTTTTATGGTACGTGACGCTAACGGAGAAAAGAAAAAAGTACACAAGAGATTTTATCGCACTGTACATGGACCTGTCATCAGCATAGACGAAAAAAATAATATTGCGTACAGCAAGTCATTTTCATTCCGAGGTACCGAAGCCCAAAGTGTTGCAGCCTACATGAAAGCTAATTGGGCACAGAATTTAAAGGAATTTGAGAAGGCAGCTAGTGAGTTCACCATGTCGTTAAACTGGTATTATGCTGACAAAAAAGGCAATATTGCATATTACCATGTTGGAAAATATCCAAACAGAAATGATGAAATAGACCAAAGATTACCTACACCAGGAACGGGAGAATATGAATGGGAAGGATTCTTACCTTTTCAAAAAAACCCACATGTTATCAATCCTGAAAACGGATATGTAGTCAATTGGAATAATAAACCTGAGGGTACGTGGACAAATGGGGAACTAAGTATGTATTGGGGGCAAGATAACCGAGTACAGCAATTTATTAATGGGATGGAAACTAGAGATAAAGTGACATTAGAAGATCTGAATGAGATCAACTATACAGCTAGTTTTGCTCAACTACGCACCCATTATTTTAAACCATTATTAATCAAAACATTAGATAAATACAAAGGCGATAACGAGAATTATCAGTATTTGAGAAATCAATTAGATTTGTGGAATAATTTAAAAGAAGATACAAATAAAGATGGATTTTATGATGCGGGTATCGCTACATTCTTTGATGAATGGTGGAAGATACTTCATGATAAACTATTTCAAGAATCTTTGGGAGAAATGTATGGTTTAACAAAGGAAATCACAGACCATCGTTATGGGGCTACACTTGCTTATAAGATTTTAAATGAGGAACAAACAAATTTTGAATGGGTGTACGAAAACCCTGAAAAAATTATTTTAGAGAGTGTGGATGAAGCATTCGATAATTTACTAAAAGAAAAGGGAACAAAAGTGGAAGAATGGCGTTCTCCAATTAAAACAATGACGTTTGGTGGAAAATCGTTGATAGGTATTCCACATAGCATGGGTTCTACAACTCCAATTATCGAAATGAACAGGGGTAGTGAAAATCATTATATAGAAATGACACCTAAAGGACCAGAAGGGTTTAATGTGACACCACCAGGACAAATCGGATTTATTAAAAAAGACGGAACTATTAGTGAACATTACGAAAATCAACTTGAATTATTTGTAAACTGGGAATTTAAGGATTTCTTGTTCTATAAACGAGATATAGAAAAAGCTGCTGCTACTATTAACGAGATAACATTCAGTAAATATAAAAAGTAACTTTTTCGTTTTACAATCAGGTACTTTTATTAAGTAATCCAGAGCCTAATTTCTCTGTGTTATAACCGAGAAATTAGGTTTTTTATATTTAGATTTTCTTAACGTTGTAAATCCGCATTTTCCTGACGCTATCCATGGTAGAACCCCATGCCCATCAGGCTAAGTTTAAACAATACCTTCAAAAGTGAAAAAACGCTATGCTTATCATAAGAAGTTTACGAGAAAGGATGGTGTTTTTTTATGAATCCTATCATCTCCAGTAAACTGACACTTCTTGCAAAAGAATTACAACGTTTTCTATCCCCAATAGTCCTACAAGAAACTGCCAAACAGGTGGGCTTTGTACAACGATCTAGTAAGTATCGATCAAATGGACTTATCGCCCTGTGCGTTTGGCTCAGCCAAGAAGTCGCTAGTCCATCACTTACGCAATTATGTAGTCGTTTGGAGGCTTCCACGGGTGTACTAATAAGCCCAGAAGGGATGAATCAGCGCTTTAATCCAGCAGCTGTGGCATTCCTCCGAGAAGTCTTTACTTCACTCCTAACACAAAATCTCTGTTTAAATCATTCGCTTTCTTCACACAGGATTTCTGCTTTCGAACGTATTCGGATTTTAGACGCGACTGTATTTCAGCTACCTGATTCCTTCGCCAAAAATTATCAAGGCTCTGGAGGGAGTAGTAATACTGCAGGGGTGAAAATCCAATTGGAATACGATTTATTAAGTGGCCAATTTTTAAACGTACAGTTAGGACCAGGAAAAAATAATGATAAAACATACGGTACAATCTGCCTTGAAACTGTAGACAAAGGCGATTTGACGAATTGCTTCAATTAATGGATTAACACCTTGAGATAAATCATACCCTATCATTAATTTTTTAAAGGAATCCAATAAAGAACTCCTTATAATGAAAGTGACTTCAACATCTTCAATGATATGAGTTCTTTATCAATTTCAAGAACAATCCCAACATTTTTGTGAATATCAAACATTGATGCCCTTGAGGAATATTAGCGTGACCTGTAACTAACCTCCAAACAACTAAAAATTTCAAACACATCCAATCGAATGTTCAAATTTTATGTCATCAAGTGTATTTATTAAAGCAGTTTTCATGACTATGATTTATCCAATTTGGTGGACTAGTCTGCCGGGTGTTTTTAGAGGAATATATAGGTAGAGTGACTTCCTATTTCCTATGCTACGGTAGGGTGAGGAAACAGTTGAGTATTTACTATTCTGCTGTGTTCCATAAAAGACGATGATACAAGAAAAAATATGCTTGGTCAAATAGTAGATAAATTCCTTTACTTTTCAATTTTTAAATAAACAGCCTCCAAAAAGAGAAAAATACCTTTATGTCATGAGAAGGGTTCCTTACTTAAGGTGATTTAACAAATCTAATATTACTTGCTCTAACTAATCTGTGTTATCAACAAAAAGGGGGGATGGGGTGAAGAAAAAATTCGTAGTGTCATGCGTATACTTGGTTTAACGCATTCCGTTATTCGTTATTTACACCAAAAAAACGTCTATCCATTGGGTAGACGGTATTCTGGTGTAATGTCATTAAACTGATGGAAGAAACTCGTCTAAAAAGAGCATCTGCTTAAGAAAGGCAGATGCTCTTCGATTTTTAGTAACGAAATGTAGATATTTCTTCATGAAAAAAGCTTTACTAATTCATGAATTTTTTCAGGTTTCAAAAATGTGGATATAGATTCTTCAGTTTGAATGGTAAGGGCGGCACCGGCAAGCCCCAATTGGCAAGCACTCATTAAAGATTCTTCGTTCAGGATACCATAGATTACACATGAAGCAAATGCTTCACCAACACCTGTGACCTCAACAACATCAGTTTTGAAAGGAGGCAAGTGGCCAGATTCCTCAGTAGAGTAATAATATACTCCTTGTTCACCTAGTTTGATAATAACTTTTCGAACGCCACGCTGTGTAATTTTTTCACAGGCTAATTGACAATCCTTAATTGAATCGATTTTTATTTCTGCAAGTATCTCTGCTTCTTCTCGGTTAGGCATTAGCAGTTCTACACCGTCAAGATGAAAGGGAAGCTTACGGGCTTTGGCTGTAGATACAGGGTCAATGTAAAGGGGAATGTTTTCATCTCTGCAGCGCTTAATTAAATAACTGAGACTTTCCTTAGGAATATTCGTATCCAAAAAAACAGCTTGTGAGGAAACAATATAAGACCATCTTTCCTCAAACATAGAGGTTGTTATTTTTTCGTATATTTTCATATCAGCCATGGAGACAATACTTTCACCATTAATATCTATCAAGGTGGTAAAAGTGCCTGTACGTTCTGTTGGTAACATCCATACTTGACTAACATCAACTCCTTGGCTTTTCGTTTCATTCAGTATCCAGTTACCTTCTTTGTCGTCTCCTACACAGGTCATAAGTGAAGTGTTACAGCCGAGTCGACTTAAATTTTCAGCAAAATTGCGTGCAATACCGCCACAAGCTTCAGTAATTTTTACTGGATTGGATGAATATAAACGTACCTCCTGATTTGATCGGGCTTTCCGGTCTGTGTTTGCTCCACCAATGCAGACGACCGATGATTCTTCTTTGAGAATATAGGCGCGTCCTTTTATTTCACCGCGTCTCGTCAGATTAGCAATATAATTGGCAACAGTAGGTCGTGATATACCAACTTTACTTGATAATTCTTGCTGTGAAATGAAAGGATTTATTTTTATGTAATCTAAAATTTGTTTCTCTTTATCCATGGAAGTATCCTCACTAACAATAGTTTAGTCATGCAAACGAATGTTTTATTTTAATTGTAAATAGAGTAATCATTAGAAGTTTACCTTTTGTTTGAGTACAAATGATCGCCGGAATTTCGGCTATTTATTATGACGAAATTGTCTATTTTACCAAATAGTCGTTATTAAACAAGTTAAATAATAGGATGAAACCATAAAATCATTCTTTTGCTCCACCAATTTGCTTACTTTTTAGTATTCTCATTTCTATCGACAAATAAATTATACGCTATCTAAATATTTCAGACAAATGATTGATCAACCTAAAAATTGATTGTAAAAATGTCTATCTTTGATTTATATTGAAGATTATGATTTTTGTAGGTTTTTCAAAAATCATAGTCATAATACAACGAACTCTAGGAGGAAGTAGAATGTTGAAGATGTATCTGTACCCCTTGTTGATAGTTATAGCGGCTAGTAGCTATGGTATAGTTTCTACCATAATAAAACTAGCAATGCGCAGCGGTTTTTCGGTCTCTGAAGCAGTTACAAGTCAATTTTTTTTCGGTTTTTGTATCGCCATCTGTATTTTCTTTCTTACAAACAGAACAAAATTAAGCTTTAATGGAGTTAAAATTCTTATCCTTGCTGGAGTTTTTACAGGATTAACAAATATTTTTTATGGTCTTTCATTGAACTATTTACCTGCGTCTTTGGCTGTTGTACTATTGTTTCAATTTACATGGATAGGCACGTTGATCTCTTGTATTACAAAACGCGAATTTCCTAGTCGAATAGAATTGATCTCTTTAATTATATTGGTTGCAGGGACCATACCAGCAGCGGGTTTGATTGATGTTGATTTATCTCAAATACATTTTCAAGGGTGGTTATGGGGTTTGGCAGCTGCTTTTTGTTATTCCCTATTTTTATTTGTTAATGGCAGGGCAACTACAAATATGAATACCTCTAATCGATTAGTATTGGTTTCATTCTTTGCTTTCATGATGTCAGTTGTTTTTCAGTCTCCAGAGGTTATTTGGAATGGAACGCTGTTTAGCGAAGGTCTTTGGATTTATGGTTTGACATTGGGGTTATTTGGGATGGTTATTCCAGTTTTCTTATTCACTATTGCCGTTCCTAAAGTTGGATTGAGTATGTCATCAATATTGGGTGCTATAGAATTGCCAATCGCGGTAATGGTTTCAGTCATATTGTTAAGTGAAAATGTTACTTCACTACAAATAGTAGGTATTGTAACTATTATTCTCGGGATGAGCCTGCCAACAATCCTTAACAGAAATATATTTTTAATTAAAAAGAACGGTACAACATTAGGCACAAAATAAATTGTATTCATTTATTTGAAATACAAAACACGACAACAAGCTGTCATGTTTAATTAATTTATTATTTAAAAAATAATTGACAATTAAAAATGTAAGCGTATACTAAACGTATGTTTATCAAATAAACAATTGTTTTGGAAGTGGGGTGTGAAAATGGCTAATGTTATGAATGAAAAAGAAGAGTTAATTTTAAATATGATTCGAGAAAATCCATTTATTTCTCAACAGGAATTATCGGAAATTGTCGGTATTTCAAAGTCGTCTATTGCAAATATTATTTCTGGACTAATCAAAAAAGAGTATGTCTTTGGTAAGGCTTATGTTTTAAATGAAATTGCACCTATTGTTTGCATTGGTGGTGCTAACGTAGATAAGAAATTTTATACAAAATATAAAATCACTAATGAAACATCTAATCCAGTAAAATCTTCTAGATCGGTTGGAGGAGTAGCAAGGAATATTGCTGAAAATTTAGGTAGATTAGGTGAGGATGTTACATTAATTTCAGCAAGTGGCCACGATTCGGAATGGAAAGAGATTTATGATCTATCCTCACCTTTTATGAATTTAGAGCATGTCACTCAAAATGAAAATTTGAACACAGGGTCATATACAGCAGTTTTAGATATGAACGGGGATTTATCAATTGCGTTAGCAGACATGGACGTTTTTGATAATATTACTCCTGAATTGTTGATTAAAAACAGTAATATTCTTAGAAGAGCCAAATGTATCGTAGTGGATTTAAATTGTCCAAGTGAAACAATTGATTTTCTTTGTTTTTTCACATCTAAACATAATATTCCATTAGTCATTATTCCTGTTTCATCTCCAAAAATGAATAGACTTCCTAAAACATTGAATGCAGTGACTTGGCTGATTGTAAACAAAGATGAAACCGAAACTTTTATGGATATTAAAATCAATGATGAAGAGGATTGGGGAAATTCAGTTAAAGAGTGGTTAAGTTTAGGAGTCAAAAATGTGATTGTAACGAATGGATCAAAAGGTGTAATGACAGGTAGTGAAAATGGTGAGATGCATTATTTTCCTGCAATAGAAACACCTATGGTTGTTGATGTTACAGGTGCTGGAGATTCATTTTGTTCAGGGGTTATTTATTCCTGGCTACAAAAAAAGGAGATTGATTACATAATAAGGGCTGGCTTAGTCAATTCTCATAAAACAATTATGTCGAAGTATACAGTTAGACAAGAATTATCTAAAAAACAACTAATGTTAGATATGGAGGCAATTTAAATGAAAAATTATATTGAATTATCTGCAGAGGTACAACAAGCAAAAGAGGTAGGAAAACCAATCGTTGCATTAGAATCTACTATTATTTCTCATGGAATGCCATATCCTCAAAACGTAAAAATGGCACGTGAAGTTGAACAAATTGTTCGTGATAACGGTGCTGTTCCAGCAACAATTGCTATCATTGATGGAAAAATTAAAATTGGTTTAACAAATGATGAATTAGAATTATTCGGTAAAAGTTCTGATGTTGCTAAGGTATCAAGACGTGATTTAGCTCAAATTATCGCTACAAAGCAACTAGGAGCAACAACTGTTGCTACAACGATGATCTGCGCCGAGTTAGCAGACATCAAAATCTTTGTAACAGGTGGTATTGGCGGTGTTCATAAAGGAGCAGAAACTACCATGGATATCTCAGCTGACCTTGAAGAATTAGCTCAAACTAATGTAGCTGTAATTTGTGCAGGTGCTAAATCAATCCTAGATTTATCTCTTACACTAGAATACCTTGAAACTAAAGGTGTGCCTGTAATTGGATATGAAACGGAGTGTCTACCAGCATTCTACACAAGAAATAGTGAATATCAATTAAACTTCTCTACTGAATCCATCGATGAAATTGCTGAAACCTTGAAGACGAAATGGGAATTAAATCTTAATGGTGGAGCAGTTATCGCTAATCCGATTCCTGAAAGATTTGCTATGGAAGAAGATTATATCAATGGAATAATTGATCAAGCAATTAAACAAGCAGAAGAAAACCATATTATTGGTAAGGATAGTACGCCATTCTTGCTCGGGAAAATCAAAGAATTAACCAATGGTAAAAGCCTTGATGCCAATATAGAATTAGTAAAACATAATGCTAAAGTAGGAGCCGAAATAGCGGTTAGTTTCAATAACAAAACCAAATTAATACTAAATTGAGTTCGGAATTAGCATAAACTCAACTTCTATAAAGTTATTTGTCTTAGAATATAGTTAACAACTAGACTTTATAGAAGTATTTTTTTAAGGATATGTAACCGTTTCCATTTTAGAAGGAGAGCCTGAATATGAATTTTATCTTCTTAATAACAGGAATTTTATTTGTTTTTGTAGTTGCTTTTTTAGTAAGTAATAATAGAAAACAAATACAATATAAACGTATTCTGATTATGATAGCTGTGCAAATCATATTAGTCTACTTCATGATGAATACTAGTATAGGTCTAATTGGGATTACCAAAGTAGGAGTGTTTTTTGAAAAATTAATGGCGATTGCTGATTCAGGCATTCAATTTGTATTCGGTGGAATGGTGAACGAAGGTGCAATAACGTTTTTCTTTGTGGCATTATTACCTCTGGTTTTCATGTCAGTTTTAATAGGAATACTTAATTATATAAAGGTATTACCATTCGTTATCAAATATATCGGTTTGGTATTAAGTAAAGTAACAGGAATGGGAAAACTAGAAAGCTATTTTGCCGTATCTACAGCTGCGCTTGGACAACCAGAAGTGTTCTTAACCATTATCAAGCAAATACCACTCTTATCTCCAAAAAGACTTTACACAATTTGTACATCGGCTATGAGTGCAGTAAGTATGGCGATGGTTGGGGCGTATATGACCATGTTAGAGCCAAAATATGTTGTAACTGCTGTTGTATTGAATATTTTCAGTGCACTAATAGTTGCTAATATTATTAACCCATATGATTTAGACGATAATGAGGATCTAATTCAAGTTGAAGAAAATGAAAGAGTTCCTTTCTTCCAAATGGTTGGAGAAAGTGTAATGGATGGATTTAAAATTGTTATTATTGTTGCTGCAATGCTATTAGGGTTTATTTCCTTAATGGAATTGATTAATGTGATTTTTCTAGGTGTATTTCATATTTCTTTCCAAACAGTTATTGGCTATATTTTTGCACCAATCGCTTTTTTAATAGGGGTTCCTTGGGCTGAAGCTGTACAAGCAGGTGGAATTATGGCGACAAAACTAGTTACGAATGAATTTGTTGCAATGTTGAGCTTTGGTGAAATTTCAAACCAACTTTCCGATAAAACAATTGCTATTGTTTCAGTGTATTTAGTTAGTTTTGCAAATTTTGGAACAGTGGGTATTGTTTCAGGTTCCATCAAATCAATTAGTGAAAAACAAGGGAGCTATGTCGCAAAATTTTCATTGAAATTATTGCTAGGTGCAACATTAGCATCTGTAATTTCAGCGACAATTATGGGTATTGTAATGTGAATTTTTATAAATTGGGGTGAAATATGATGAATAAAAGAAAAATAATTATGGATTGTGATCCAGGACACGATGACGCAATTGCAATTATTTTAGCTGCTGCACAACCTGAATTGGAGATTTTAGGGATTACGACAGTATCCGGGAATGCAGAAATTGAAAAAACAACTAAGAATGCATTAAAAATTTGTGAGTTGGTTTCATTAACGGATGTTGTTGTTTCAAAAGGGGCAAGCGAGCCACTGATTAGATTACGTGAAACTGCACCTGGTATCCATGGTGATTCAGGTTTGGATGGCCCAGAATTGCCCGATCCATCTCGTAGCTGGAGTGAGGAGCATGGAGCGGATACAATTTTAAGACTGATAAAAGAGTCCATTGAGCCTGTAACAATTCTTCCAACTGGACCACTAACAAATATTGCGATAGCTTTATCGAAAGCACCAGAAATTAAGGATCATATTGAAGAGATAATTCTAATGGGTGGAGGAACATTTGGTAATTGGACCCCAACTGCTGAATTTAATATTTGGGCTGATCCAGAAGCTGCAAAAAAAGTATTTGATAGTGGTATTCCAATAGCAGTGATGGGACTAGATATAACACACCAAGCCTTAGCAACACAAGAAGTTATCGATCAAGTGAACAAAATTGATAACAATGTTGCTAAGGTAGTTGGTGAATTATTAGTGTTTTTTGCATCGACCTACAAAGAGATGTTCGATTTTGATGGTGCACCGGTCCATGATGCATTAACTGTCGCATATTGCATTGCACCAGAATTGTTTGAGATGAAAGATGTTAATATTACAGTGGAAACTAAAGGGGAGTTTACCACAGGAACAACGTTAATCGATCTACATGGGGTTACTGGTAGAAAAGTTAATGCTAAGTTTGGATTAGAACTTGATGTAGAAGGGTTTTGGGACCTAATGATTGAAGCACTTAAAAAATACTAGCTCAAACAAGGTAACTTTATTTAAATTCGTTTTGAACCAAAGCTATGGAATCACCAAAAGGCCCCCAACCTTGGCGGCCTTTTGTAATTATGATTCTTTATTTTTGTAGATTTGAGTTGAAGTTGAAAAAATCCCTCGCCAATAAGATTCAGCAAAAATTCCTCTGGATATGACGAGTTTCTTCTATTATATATACTCTCCAAACACATCTGATTTCCACAAATGAATCGCATGACGTTCTTTTTCAAATACCTTCTCCAAATAAATTTCTGTTGTGGATAATTGTTCATGGCCCAGACTCTTCATAATCTGATAGACATCCACTCCATTTAAATGAGAAATGATGGCAAAGGCATGCCTGAAAGTATGAGGACCAATGGAAGAAGAACGAAACTTCAAAAAAGGCAATTCACTCTCCTTAATGGCTTTTGTGATGTATTGAGACAAATATGAGGGAGAGTAGGCACGGCCGGTATTGGTCGTAAAGAGCGGGTCTTCTCCTTCTGCTGCATCTATATCGTCGATTCCTCTCGCTGAACGGAACATGCGAATGCTATTCATTCCTTTTTCTTTCAGTGGGATTTGCCTTCTTTTATTTCCTTTCCCTAGTACCTCTAAAAAATACGTGCTGGTAATGGAATCGTATTGAAGATCCTTGACTCGGAGTTGTGTAAACTCTTCATTACGCATGCCTGTCATCGTCAGGATATGAATGATCGAAAAAACGATGGGGTGGTGGACTTCCCTGAAGTAATCAAGTAGCTGAATGACTTCCTTCGGTCCCAAATCACGGTTCGGCCGATCATCTTTTCGGATATTGACCTTAAAGAAACCTTCATGAATGGGCTCCTTGATATAGCCTGATTCGAAAAGGAATTTCAAAAAGGTTTTAATGATGGTTGTCTTTCTGGATAAGGTGGCAACGGAATACGCTCCTTTTGTTAAGACATAAGGGCTTTTTTCTGATAACCATTCCTGATACCTTCGAATGTGTCGGGTAGATAGCGATTTAAAGAGGGAACCCTCTACAACTTTTTCCAAGTCTACATTGATTTCCATTGAATAAGTAAGCAGTTGTTCGATAAATTGGATGAGTTCTCGCTCATAGGCTTGAACGGTTCGAGCAGATTTTTCGTGTTGCTGGTTTAAATGTTCTCGCCGATGTAGAAACCACTGTAGCATGTCTGCATCATTAAAATCTGAAAAAGGATCTTGCCCATCTTTTTCTGCTGTATCTAATCGTTCTTGTATTGTGTGAATCGAAATGTCTGAAAGACTTTTTTTCCATGCACTACTCTGAAGCCCTCTCGTTTTTTCTATCAGTTCATGCATACCTGTATCCCTCACTTTTATATTTCAACTATTAAAAAGATAACGTATATATGTAGTACAACCCTTTTAATAAATACTACTTACATTATAACAAACTCTAAAAGTTTAATAATTAAGGAAGACCTAAATAAATCCTCCATTTATTTAGGTTAGGCTGAATTAGAGATTAAATAGATTCTTAAATTATAATAATATTAC
>NZ_JBHVQU010000091.1:0-16134 GCF_042886655.1 Peribacillus sp. NPDC058002
GCATAGGGCTTTTTCTTTTAGGCTCTTTTCGTAAAGTTAGTTGTTTTTAAAAACTAAACGTTTTAAGGTTGATTGTAGCGCAAGTGCGAGACTCCTGAGGGAGCAGCAGGCACAGGCGTTTACGCGCAGGCTCAACGCCCGCCCCGCGGAAAGCGAGCATCTGGAGGGGAAAATCAACCACACCGCTTTACTTGGTAAATAGCAAAAAAATATGCGAAAACAGCCTTCTTTTAAGTTCAGCCGACTTAATCAGTATGTTTTACCCATGTGATTTTCACTTGTATATAAAAAAAGCGCAGTGCCATTTGCACTGCGCTTTTTTACATCAAGATGTCACTTCCTCTAAAGCTGCTTTTGCATGCTGGATATGACTGGCGATCCAGCCAATGATCGCTGCCGAAACGAGATAGGCAAGTAAGATCCAAATCTGCGTTTGCAAGTTTTCCCAGCCGCCTAATGAGATGACCTCTTGAAGTTCCTTTAATGAGTGGGCCATAGGTAAAAATTGACCGATTTTCGTCAATAATGACATGCCCAGTTCGCCTGGGAATGTTCCGCCGCAAGTCGCCAATTGGAACACGAGAAGGGTCACGGCTGCGAATTTGCCCACCACTCCGAATACGGTCACCAACATAAGAATGAATGTCATGAAGGTAAATGAAACGATGATGCTTGATAGAATGAATACAGGGACACTGGCCACGTGTAAATGGAATCCAAGAAGGACGACTGCATCCACTAGAAGTGCCTGTATCAAGCCAATTACATATACGAGCATTAATTTATTCGTGAAATGAACGGTTCCGGTAACCTTAAGATTCTGCCTGCGGCCAAGCGGCAAGATATTGGAAGCCATGATGCCGCCTACATAAAAGGCCAATGACAGAAAATAAGGAGCAATCCCGGTTCCGTAGTTAGGTACTTCAGATAAATTGGATTGGACCAATTGTACGGGCTCAGAGAACATCGAAGTTGTCGAATCGTCGTACTGAAGACTGGCCGTTTTATCGGCGGCTTCATTAAGCTTGGTGGATAATTTGCTTGAACCCGTTTCCAGTGAAGCCAGTCCGTCTTGAAGCTCCGTCGATCCACTGGCTAGCCGGCTGCTTCCGCCGGCTAGCGAATCGATTCCGGAATGTAAAGCGGAGAAACCATTTTTCCATTTAAATAATCCATTTGCCATTTCTTCAGAACCCTCGTTTAATTGCTCGGCACCCGAGGTAGCTTGTGCCATTTTATCACCAAAGGCATTCATCCCGGTTTGAACGGTTGCTTGTCCATCAACCACTTTGGCAGCACCTTCGCCCAATTGCTTTTGATTGGCATGTAATGTGGCGGCTGTTTTGGATAAACCTTCCGATAGGGCAATGATTTGCTTGAAGTCTGGATCCTTTATTGCATCAGGATGACTTTTCATATAGGCATCCAATTGTTTTTCTAGAGTATTCGCTGTATCGGCAGCCTGTTCTTGCCCTTGCATCAATTTTGCATTTCCGGCTGACCAGTTCTCAACACCCTTACTTACTTCATTCATCCCATTTTCCAATGAGTCATGTGCATCAGATAGCTGCTTCATGCCAGAATGCAAGTTGTGGGAACCTGTTGTTAATCCTTTCGCACCATCCGTTAGGGCTTCTTGTCCATCCAAGAGCTTGTTGCTTCCTGTTTGCAGCTTCTGAGCGCCATCATTCAAATCATGGATGCCATCATTCAATTTCTCACTGCCGCTTTTCGCATCGGCCGTTCCTTGATGAAGTGTTTCCGCTCCATCCCCGGCTTCCGCCAAGCCGTTAGAAACGTCCTGGAACTTCGAAAGGATGCCTTTAGAATAGACTTTCGTGATGCTTGCGTTGATTTTTGCCGTCATTTTTTCAACAGCAGTGGAGCTGATCTGTGAGGCAACGAAGTTCTTACCTGGATTGACAGTATACAAAAGTTTAGCCGTTTCCGGTTTTTTATCCATTAAAGTCGTGACATTTTGCGAAAAATCTTCCGGAATCGTGACTACCATATAATAGGTCCCTTCCTTAAGACCCGTATTTGCCTCCTTTGCCGTGACAAAGTGAAAATCCAATTCTTTCTGCTTTTTCAATTGTTCAACGAAATCCTCTCCAGCCTCGACTGGCTTATCGTCCATTTTTGAACCATTATCGAGATTGACCACTGCCACAGGGAGCTGATCCAACTTTCCATAAGGGTTCCAATATCCTGCCAAGAAGAAACCTGAGTAAATCAATGGAACGACCAAAAGGAAAATCAAGGCGATTCTCCCGTGTTTATGTTTCCACATTGCTTTTATATCTTGAAATACAAGTTGTAAACCTTTCATTATTTGAGCCTGCCCTTTCTAACTAAGAGATTATTTCATCATAATGGCTTTTTTAGATACTGTATAATACATAATTGATTATGTAATAATAGATTTAAATCTATGTGAAAAGAGTGGGAAAATGGAAATATTACAGCTCCAGTACTTTCAAACCGTAGCACGGCTGGAACATATGACGAAGGCTGCGGAACAACTTCAGATTGCTCAGCCATCCCTCAGTAAAACCATATCCCGGCTTGAAGAGGATTTGGGAGTCGCACTGTTCGATAGGGAACACCGGAAAATCAAGCTTAATGCAGCCGGACGAATTTTCTTCAACCGTGTTGAACGCGCTTTTGCGGAACTGAATGAAGGGAGGCGCGAAATAGTGGAATTAATTGATCAGGACCAAAAGAACATCACCTTGGCCGTTACCATTCCCAGGGTCCTGCCTGATTTATTGGGGACATTTTTATCTCAATACCCGGATGTCCGTTTTCAACAATTCCTAAAATCCATATCATCCATGAAGCAGCTTCTAATAGAAGGGGAAATTGATTATTGCATATCATCCGTTCCGATTGAAGGCCCAGACTTAAAGTGGGAACCGCTGATCACCGAAGAAATATACTTGATCGTGCCTCCCGATCACCGGCTGGCAGGCAGGGAAAGCATTACACTTCAAGAAGTGAAAGATGAACCATTCATCAGTATGAACACAGGCTTCGGGTTCCGCAGCCTCACCGACCAATTTTGCCTCGAAGCGGGATTCGCCCAGCACATCGCATTTGAAGGAGATGAACCTGCTGTCATCTCGGACCTTGTCAGGAAAGGGTTGGGAGTCGCCTTCGTATCCGAGCTGACATGGCTTCATCAAACCGGGTCATTATCCCATAAAATCCGGATAACCGAACCTGCTTGTCAAAGAACGATAGGGCTCGGCTGGTCAGAAAAACGCTACTTCACCCCAGTAGCCAAGCAATTTCGGTTATTTGTCATGGATTACTTCGCTGCTGCCAACTCCGCCAGACCAAAAGATCAATAAATGTGGGAAAGGTCGAAATAATCGGATGTAGGCCGGAATATAATGTAATTATCGTGAACATAGTATTTAGGGGTTTTCTTAAATAGATCGGGTTCAAAAAGACCAATGCCGATCCTAGGAGATGAATGGAGATGGAAATACGGGTTAATCAAATTGAATTGAATGGACACACGTTTCAATACCGGGAGAGCGGGGATGTTGCTGCACCGCCGCTTGTTGTTCTTCATGCGCTGGGTAAAAGTGCAGAGTCATGGGATCAAGTGGCTGCCGCATTAGGAGAAAATTTTCGTGTATTGGCTTTAGATCAACGGGGACACGGTGGGAGTGCGAGAACTAGTACATACACTTTCGAATTGATGTGCGATGATTTGCTTCATTTTGCGGATGCGCTGAATTTGGAGGGATTTTCGCTAATGGGGCATTCCATGGGAGGGACAGTTTCCTACCTTTTCTCGCAAACTTTTCCTTCGAGGATAGATAGGTTGATTGTCGAAGATACGCCTCCACCTTTCTTGGATGAACCAATAGAGATTCCTTCCCAACCTTCTGGCCCTCTGCCGTTTGATTGGCAGGTTGTGCCTTCGATTCTACAGCAGCTTAATGAACCCGAACCCGAATGGTGGGCACGCCTTACCGATATTATGATTCCGACGCTTGTTATAGGGGGAGGGTCGAGCCATATACCCCAAAATAAATTGCAGGAAGTTTCCGAGCTTATTCCGAATTGCGAATTGGTGACGATAGAGGATGCAGGACACTTTGTGCATGAAGATAATTTATCAGCTTTCTTGTCTGCCGTAACAAGGTTTCTTTCCAAAGGGCAGGCGTATTAATGAGATAGGGGGGTGCCGATGCAGCCCTCCTATTCCTGCTTAAATGTATGGTTTATTTTATAGACGGCATTTACCGATTTATTATTAATGATTTCCAGTAACTGTTCAGCCATATAGTCAGCGCTGTATTTAAAGCCGGTGTTGACCCATTCGATGATCATGCCTAATATCGCATATGCTTGGTAACTGGAGGCAAGTTCTGTATTGATCTTAGGATTCGGCCGGTAATCTTCCAGGTCTTCCAATGGAAGTTTCTTTAATTCATCACAAATCCTTTCCAGTAAAGTTGGCCATGCATTCGACTTTAGTATGAGGGTATAAATGTTTGCATAATTAGCTACATGTTCAAATATTTTGACCACTGAAGCCGTTAGTTCATTGATGGTGAAAGTTTCAACATTTTTATAAGGTTCCCGGTAAGATATGATCAAATCCGCAATTACATCCTCCATGACCTCTTCAAGCAGTTCCTCTTTATACTGATAGTGTTTGTAAAATGTACCTCGATTAAGGTCGGCGCGTTCTACAATGTCAGTAATCGATATTTCCCTGAAATCCTTGTGTTGCATTAATGATATGAGAGAATCTTTCAAAGCCAGTTTGGATTTCCTGATCCTTCTATCAATCCCAGTGTTATTATTGGACATTTTCTTCACCCTTTGTTGGTTATTGTGCTTTTAATGAACATAATCAATACTTTCTGTTCATTGTTCAACATCAAGGTCATCATTTGCTGATTGTATAAGCCTATTGAAACTAATTATACTATAAAGGAAGTAAGTTAATGAACATCTGTACGATAAGTATCACTTCACTAGAATGAATGGGGGAGTTCAAATGAAATTACAAGACAAAGTTGCAGTAGTGACAGGCGCAGCATCTGGCATGGGGAAACAGATCGCTATAGATTATGCCAGAGAAGGGGCTAAAGTCGTCGTATCGGATTTAAATCTTGATGGCGCGAACGAGACGGTAGAAGAAATAAAAGCGAATGGCGGTATGGCCTTTGCCATTAAAACGAACGTAGCGGTGGAGGAAGATATTCAACATTTGATCGATACCACGGTAAGTACGTATGGTACGGTGGATATTTTGGTGAATAACGCGGGTATCATGGATGGCATGGAACCTGCTGGAGACATTGAAGATTCTAGGTGGGATCGGATTTTTGCCATTAACACGACAAGCGTCATGCGTTCGACCAGAAAAGTATTGCCGATCTTTTTGGAAAAACAAAAAGGGGTCATCATCAACATTGCTTCTGCTGGCGGTTTGTACGGTGCTCGAGCAGGCGCAGCATACACTGCCTCTAAGCACGCAGTGGTTGGTTTCACAAAAAACACGGGTTTCATGTATGCCAATAAAGGGATTCGCTGCAATGCAATAGCACCAGGCGGAGTTGAAACCAATATCGGTTCCAGCATGACGAGCATCAATGAGTTCGGCATCTCTCGCCAACAATTGGGGATGGCCATCAATCCACGCAATGGCAAACCTGAGGAAATCGCTAAAGTGGCTTTGTTCCTTGCTTCAGACGATTCCAGTTTTGTTAATGGCACGGTCATCACGGCAGATGCTGGTTGGAGTGCATATTAAGCCGTAAATGAACAAGATGATGGTCAAGAACTTAGGACTGATTCATGCATTCCTGCTAGTAAGCAGGAATGCATTTTTTTGAGTGGAGACCTGGATTGGGAGCGGGAGGTTTCGAATTCAACGGGGAACACTTTCACAATCAAAAGTGGATAAGTGGGGGCTGGATAGTTCAACTACTATCCAGTTTTTTCTCAATAAGAATGATGCTATCAATTGGATTTAAAAGATAAGTTGAACTCTGAAATCTTGGAAGCGAAATAGGTTCCCTGAATAAATCCACTTTCCCTATGAAATTGGATCATTTGAGTGATCCATTGGTTTGCTGCGATTACTTCATCTTCCACACAAACGATCCATTAATTTGCGTGAGAATGTTGAAGGACTTTCTGACGGACGTAGTCAAGGTGCTTGTACATCTGACTGAATGCTTCATGTGGATCATGTGCTGCAAGTGCCGCATAGATGGCTTTATGATACTTTACAGTCAGTTCCCGTTCCCTGAATTGTATCAGGCTATTTATTTTATTATGGGTAATCAATAAGGAATCGATCATGCCTTCAATAATGGGATTGTTCGCACTTAAAGCAATGAGCTTGTGGAATTCTTTATCGGCCTCTCCATAATCGTTGTCTTCACTATTGGCAATCGTGTCAATCGTAATTTGCAGTTTCTCCAGTTGTTCGTCTGTGATCTTCTCGGCAGCCATTGTTACCAGTCCCAACTCCAATGCCATTCGCGCTTCGATGATCGCTGGTAAATTATCCGTAGCCAGCGCCAGCATGACAGAGAATGGATGTGTACCGATTTTATCGTTAAAAAAGGTGCCTTCACGCGTTTTCCGTGTAATGACTCCTAGTGTATCAAGTGCACTGAGTGCCTCCCGTAAAACAGGCCGGCTTACTTCAAGTTCTTTCATAAGTTCCATTTCAGGAGGCAGTTTGTCGCCCGCTTTCATTTGTCCGCTGACGAGCAGATGCACGATTTGATCCACGACTTGTTGTGAAAGAGTGTTGCGATGTACCGATTGTACGCCTAATTTCTTTGACGATTCTACCATTGTGTAACCCCTTTTCTGTTAAATCCTATATGTATTCATACTGTAAGACTAATTATATAATATAATACGCTTATTTGCATGTGAGGAAGAGAAGATCTATACCCAAAAAAAGTAAAATGCGCCGCTCTAAAGAGAGAGACGCACGCATTGTTGGAAAAAATCATCTGACAAGGCAAGGTGATTTTGGATTGAACTCCCATCCGGAAATCAGGTATTGCATCGCCATTGAATCATCACGGGCACCAAGTCCTTTTTGTTTATAAAGCTGATGTGCCTTCTCGATTTGTTCCATATCCACTTCAATTCCAAGTCCGGGCTTGGAAGGGACATCGACCATACCGCCGACTATTTTAAAAGGTTCTTTCGTCAAACGCTGCCCATCCTGCCAAATCCAGTGGGTATCGATCGCAGTGATATTTCCTGGTGCGGCTGCAGCAACGTGTGTAAACATGGCAAGCGAAATGTCAAAGTGATTATTCGAGTGTGATCCCCATGTCAATCCCCAGTCGTTGCACATTTGAGCGACGCGGACGGAGCCTTGCATCGTCCAAAAATGCGGATCGGCAAGAGGGATGTCCACGGATTGAAGTTGAATGGAGTGCCCCATTTGCCTCCAGTCCGTTGCAATCATATTAGTAGCGGTCGGAAGGCCCGTTGCGCGCCTGAATTCCGTCATGATTTCCCGGGCGGAAAAACCATTTTCCGCTCCGCATGGATCCTCCGCATAGGCTAAAACATGATGTTGATCCCGGCAAAGTTCAATCGCATCCTTAAGCAGCCAGCCGCCATTTGGGTCAAGGGTGATCCTGGCTTCAGGGAAGCGTTCCGCAAGAGCCGTCACTGCTTCGATTTCTTCTTCCCCGCGCAAAACTCCGCCTTTCAGTTTAAAATCATTGAATCCATATCTGGTGTGACAGCTAACCCTGCAGTAGGATATGCTACAGATCTGTTAGTTAGGGCAGGGGCAACCGTTCTATTTTCTGAAGTCACAGAAGTACGGGATGCGATTCATCTATTGACGCCCCGTGCAGTGAATGAAGAAGTGGGGAGAGCGTTAATAAAGGAAATGGATTGGTATGATAACTACCTGGCTTTAGGTGATGCCGATCGAAGTGCCAATCCGTCTCCAGGAAACAAAAAAGGCGGATTGGCCAATGTAGTGGAAAAATCATTAGGCTCCATTGCCAAATCCGGAGGCAGCCCAATTTCAGGCGTACTGGCCCCAGGTGAAAAAGCAACGGAAAAAGGGCTGATTTTTGCAGCTACACCAGCTAGTGACTTCGTTTGCGGAACGCTGCAGCTCGCCTCCGGCATGCACCTTCAAGTTTTTACAACCGGAAGAGGCACACCTTATAACCTGGCAATGGCTTCCGTCATCAAAGTATCTACACGAAATACTTTGAACGAGCAATGGAAAGATCTCATTGATATAAATGCAGGAACTATCGCTACAGGTGAAGCAACCATAGAGGATGTCGGGTGGGAAATGTTTCACCTCATATTGGAAGTGGCCAGCGGTAAAAAGAAAACCTGGGCAGAGCATTGGGGCCTGCATAATGATTTGGCCCTGTTCAATCCTGCGCCAATTACCTAATAATGATGTTACTTAAGAAGGACTTCCTTTTAAAAGGGGTCCTTTTTGTTGGTCCAATTTTTAAAGCTGTCATTATTTTTCCTCCAGAAAAGAGGACCGCCTAACTTTTAGTTGAAGTTATTAATGAACGATCGGTTTTCCAGCATGACGAAAAAAGGGCAATACAGTACAGGAGGGATATCATGGTAACATTCAGGAATGCGACAGTAAAAGACTTAAGTGAAATAGTACGGATGCTAGCGGATGATGTGTTGGGGAGGGAAAGGGAACGCTATGAAAACCCCCTTCCTGAAAGCTATCTAAAAGCATTTGCATCCATTGATGCAGATGAGAATAATGAATTGATCGTAGCATGTCTTGGTAAGGAAATCGTTGGGGTGCAGCAAATCACGTTCACTCCATATATTACCCATCAAGGCGGTTGGAGAGCAACGATCGAAGGGGTTCGGACGGCATCTTCAGAACGAGGGAAAGGCATCGGAAGCAAGTTGATTCAATATGCGATTGACCGTGCCAGGAAGCGGGGCTGCCATATCATTCAGCTGACGACCGATAAAAAGCGGGAAGAAACGCTGCGATTTTATGAACGTTTAGGATTCAAAGCCACTCATGAAGGCATGAAAATGAAGCTTTAATTCACCGTCTTTTGACCCCTTTTTCTGTGCATAACAAATTGTCTGGTATTATATGTTAAAATTATTTATGAGATATTAATAGATGCGCAGGATCTGATGAAAGGGTGTGCTCGATGGAAAACGAAGCATGTATTCAGAAGAGGTACGGTGTAATCAGTTTTACTTCATTCATCATTGGAATCATTTGTTTTTTTACTGTTTTTATTACACCTATTAGAATGGCAAATATCGGGAGCAGGACGGGTGATTATATAACTTTTTTCCTTACGATTGCCGGCATCGTCCTCTCTGTCATAGGAATTTTGAAGAAAACCGAGAAAAAAGTGATCCCGATCATTTCTTTGGTTTTTTCCTCATCCTTCTTTATATTTTGGGTGATCATCATCACCTTGTTGATAACTGGGGAAATAGAATTGCCTCGTAGGACAATAGGATAAAGGGATTGAACCAGGGAAGCTTCTTGTGAGATAGAACTGACAAAAGGTGGTTTTTCAATGATAAGAGGTTTATATGAAGCACATTTACCGGTTCGTGATTTGAAACGTTCCATCGAATTCTATGAGGGGCTTGGTTTACAGTTAGATCATAAGGTTGAAGACAACCTGGCTTTTCTATGGATTGAAAAGGACAAAAGTTGGTTGGGGCTTTGGGAAACGGAAAAAGTGGAGGTTGAGTATCATCCCTCCCTGCGGCATATCGCTTTTCAAGTATCATTGGAAGATCTAAAGAGCTCAGTCGCATGGCTTGAAGATAGGGGCTATGCGCCAAGAGAGGCCTTTGGATTTAAACCAATTGAACCTTTCGTGATGCCTCACGGGGAATATGCCCACGCTAAAATTCACTTTAATGATCCAGACGGAAACAGTTTGGAGTTTATTAGTAAAATGGAGAATCCCCAAAAAATCAAGAATCGTATGTATTTAAGTGAATGGGAACAGATATAAATGAAAAACAGAAGTAAAAAAAAGCGAATGACAGTTGGGCGAAAACTTCAAGAATAATAATCATTTATATCCTTTTTATGTTAAAACAGAATGGAGAATCATAGAATGAATGTCAAAGCGGAATTATATTGGAATGAATTTTGGCAGGGGAAAGATGAAGAAAAACCCCAGGCAGTCAGTGCATGGCAATTCGGGGCTGATCCCGATCAGTTGGCTCAATTAGTGATGGATGGGATGAAAACGGCTACGTGCTCTGGGTATGTTTTTTATGAAGAGGAAAATGAACCATTACCATCAGTAGGTGATTACAGCATTATTTTAAGTAGTGAGGATGAGCCCTTAGCCATCATCCAAACAGTGAAAGTCGAAGTATTGCCCATGAATGAAGTGAGTGAAGAGTTTGCGATTGCAGAAGGGGAAGGAGATCGAACCTATACATACTGGTGGGAGGCCCATGAAAAATGGCTGAAAGAACAATTGGACAAGATCGGGCACACCTTTAAAGAAGATATGCTGCTTGTGTGTGAGCGCTTTGAATTGATACATGTAAAGTTACGGAAGTGAACAATAAGTGTTTTCGTTCAGTGATTTGCTATAATAGGTCATTGGATTAAAAGACTTATAGAAAGATAGGTATTTGCATGAAAAAGAAATTGACATTCATTGGTTTGGGAATCGTGGTTGTTTTCCTGCTATTGCTTGGAACGTATAAATTAATGAATTCGAGAACATATCAGGTATTCGGAGGATTGACGGATAATGTCGAGACGAATGAAAAAGTGGTCGCTTTGACATTTGATGATGGCCCATCGAAGAATGTGAATCAGATCCTTCCGTTATTGGCTAAATACGATGTAAAAGCTACTTTCTTCCTGATTGGTAACGAAATCGAAAAATACCCAGAGGAAGCTGGAAAAATAGCGGAAGCAGGACATCAGATTGGGAATCACACGTATTCCCACAAGCGAATGGTTTTTAAATCGCCTTCTTTTATCAAGGCGGAAATCGAGAAAACTGATAAATTAATTCTGGACTCCGGATATAAGGGTGAAATTGACGTCCGGCCACCAAACGGGAAAAAAATCATAGGTCTGCCTAATTATTTAAATGAAAATGATAGAGAGACCATTACCTGGAATCTGGAACCAGATAGCTATTACACTACCGCTTCTGACAAAGTGAAGTATGTGAAGGAAAATATAAAGCCAGGTTCGATCATCCTGATGCATCCGATGTATGATGATACGGGTAAAGAACTTCAAGCGATTGAAGGGATCTTGCAGGAGTTAACGAACGAAGGGTATACGTTTGTAACGGTCAATGAACTTCAGGAAATGTAGTCTCATATTTATACCGAATGTACGATTTTCGAAGAAAAGGGCTGCTGCTGCAGCCCTTTTTTATTTGATATAGTACAGAATAGTACAAAACGTGGTCTGCATATTGTTTCTTAACGGAATTCGTTGTATGGCATGCAATTGCATGAAAAAGCTATTTTAAAATGGGGCTGGTTACTTGTATCGGAATAAAAATACCGCTCTGATCATCATTTTGTGTTTCCTGTTATTCCTATTTCTTGTCGTGCTCCTTTTTCGCCACATCAAAGTATACTTCGTGTATAGCTCGGGCATCGGCCCGTTATTGTTTATCGGGGTAATGGTTTTGGCTATCGTTATGCTTTTTTTCAAAGGATATAAATAATCGAGTTTGTTTACATTTTTTTAGGTTGTGCTATTTGAACGTTGATTGGAACGAAGGGCACTCGCTTTCCGCGGGCGGTCCGGGAGCCTCCTCGACGCTTCGCGCCAGCGGGGTCTCCCCTGGCCACGCTTTTCCCGCAGGAGTCTCGTACCTTACGTTCCAATCAACTTTGTTTTAACATTTAGATTGAACTCCTTTTGTCTAAAAACTGGAGGCTGCTGCGGCAGCCTTTTTTATGTGGAAAAAAGCTCTTCACACAGAGAGACATAAAAAAAAATAAAAATCAATAAAAAATTAACGTTCAAACACTAGTAATATATGGTAAGATTTTAAATGGAATTATTTTCTTTTAAATTTTATTCAGGGGTGATTAGTACGTGGAGTTTTTTACAAAGTGGTCGTTTAAGAACAAGGCTGCCGTTTCATTGGTAACCATATTTATTTTGTTGATAGGAGTTGTCAGTTATTTTAAACTGCCGATGGAATTTTTACCATCTGCTGATAATCCACAAGTTACGATTATCACAATGGGGCAGGGCACCGATTCGAAAACGATGGAAGCACAAGTTACAGATCCGATTGAAAGAGCGGTCACTGGAGTTAAGGGAAAGAGTTCAATATACTCCACAACGGGAGACGGGTTTTCAAAAGTAGATCTATTCTTTGAAGCCGGATCGGATATGAAACAAGCAAAACTTGATGTTCAAGAGGCTTTAGGCAGTGTAGCTTTACCACAAAGCATGGCAAAGCCTACTGTTACACAGTTAAATACATCTATGATTCCCATTTCATTTGTTTCCGTTACTTTTAAGGATGGATTAACAGCTGAAAATATTGACTTTACCAAGAAGGAATTAGAGCCTCTGTATAAAGATATTAAAGGGGTTTCCGATGTACAGACATTTGGAGTTTCCCAATCCGTTCTTTCAGTCAAGGTGGATAATGAAGAATTGGCTAAAAAGAAAGTCTCCATTCAAGATGTCATGAACGTCCTTAACGGTCAGAATGCAGCTTTGGCCGTAGGCGAAAAAGTGATTGATGGGAAGGCAAGTAACATCAAGGTTATCGGGGATTTAACAAGTATTGGGAAATTAAAAGCGTTAAAGGTCACCCCGAATGTCACACTTGGAGAGATAGCAAAAGTTGAAGAAGCGAAGGATGGCAACCTCATCAGTCGTTTTAATGGAAAGGAAAGCATTGATTTAAGCATTATCAAGGACAGTCAATCAAATGCTGTCACAATCAGTAAAGAGGTTGAAAAAGTAGCGAAAGAAATTAATGAAAAGTATAGCGACCAGAAATCGATCATTTATTTATCTACAGCTGATATGGTGGAGACTTCCGTTCAGACGATGGTAAAAGAAGTCCTGCTGGGAGCGCTATTCGCCACGATAGTGATCATGGTCTTTTTACGGAATGTACGATCTACATTCATTACAATCGTATCCATACCGCTATCTCTTGGCTTTACGTTATTTTTGCTGTCATTGTCGGGAGTGACGCTGAACATTTTGACGCTGGGCGGTGTCGCTGTAGCGATCGGGCGCTTGGTGGACGATAGTATTGTTGTTATTGAAAATATTTTCCGGAAAATGCAGCAGGAGAAGATTTCAATTGAATTGGTGATGGATGCAACTAAAGAAGTGGGAGTGGCGATAACAGCTTCAACCCTTACGACTGTAGCCGTTTTCCTTCCGGTTGCCTTATTGAATGGAGGGCTTCAAGAGTTTCTTCTGCCTTTCGCTTTGACTGTCACTTATTCTTTACTGGCTTCTTTAATCGTGGCATTAACGGTTGTTCCGTTAATGAGTGCAGGATTGCTGAAAAGGACGAAGCTGCCCAAACATCGCCCGGCCAAGCGTTTTACCAAGCTCGTTACTTGGTCACTAAACCATAAATGGGTTGTCTTGATTATTGCTATGCTGTTGTTTGTCGGTTCCATTGGTACATATTTTGCCATGCCAAAAGGGGCGATTGATAATTCTTCAGCAGACTATGTCTCCGTGACATTAACTTATCCAAATGATCAGCCCTATGAAAAAGTGAAGGAAAAAGCGATTGAACTCGAAGAAACGATGCAGGATATGAGTGAAGTGGATAATATTTTCATGCAATTAGGAAACTCTGCCGAATCAGCACAATATGGGGAAGTCACATCACCGACGGAAGCGACTTTCGGCATCCTGGTAAAGGATAAAGCAAATGTAGATGCGATTCTGAAAAAAATGGAAAAGGAACAGGAAAACTATCCTGATGCAAAACTTACGGCCCAAGCCTCTTCCTTTATGATGGGGGCATCGAAGACGAACATTACGATAGATGTGGTCGGCAGTAATGTTGAAGATTTGGAACTGACGGCCAATAAGGTCAAAGAAAGTATACAGGATATTAAAGGAATTGAAGAAGTAACAACGAACCAAGACGAAAAGAAAACCATTTATTCATTCAAGGTAGATCCGGCTAAAGGCAATACAGAACAAATCGGTCAACAATTAGGTATCATGCTTAATAAAACGCCTATTGGAAATATAACTTTACAGGATAAGCAGACACCTGTCGTCCTTGAACCGATCTTAGATCCTAAAAAACCAGAGGATTTAAAAAGCATTCCGATCATGACAGATGGCGGTCTGGCCCCAGTGTCAAAGGTCGCTTCTTTAAAGAGCGAGGAGAGTGCAACAACGCAGTTCCATAAAGATGGGGAAACGTATCTTCAATTGAAGGCAACGGTAGATCCGACTAAGCTTTCCGATATTGCAAGCAAAATAAATCTTGAGATATTTGGAGATAAAGAGAAGAACAAAGGACTTGATATTCCGAATGATGTAGATATTCTAGTCGGGGGAGCCAGTGCTCAGCAAACAGATGATTTTTCGGATTTGTTCCTTACGATGTTAATATCGATCGGCATTGTCTTTTTAATCATGGTTATAACATTTAAATCGATCAAAGCACCGATCGCCATTCTATTTTCCTTGCCATTCGCTGCCATTGGAGCGGTATTAGGATTGGTTATCAGCCGAATTCCAGTCGATATTACAGCACTGCTGGGTGCTCTTATGTTAATTGGAGTTGTTGTGACAAACGCGATTGTGCTTCTGGATCGAGTCAAACAAAACGAAGAAAAAATGATTATCCGTGATGCGATCGTCGAAGCGACAGCTACAAGATTCCGTCCGATCATAATGACGGCTGTAGCAACGATTTGTGCCATGCTGCCCCTATTGTATAAAAAAGCTGAAACAGGAAGCTTGGTTTCACAAAGTTTAGCGATCGTTGTCATTGGCGGGCTAGCTGTGTCTACACTGCTCACACTTATCGTCATTCCATGTATATACGAATTGCTGCACTATAAAAAATCGAAAAAACAGAGAAAGAAAAAGAGAGAACCCGTTAACGAACAAATCGAAATGTAATAATAAAAAGTTTGTAGAGAAGCAACGCTTTCTTTACAAACTTTTTTTTCTGTAAAATAGTGCATGTTCTTTAGTTTTTTAAAAATAATGGTTGACTTTCTTTCAACCTGTAACTAAAATGATTACAGCTAGTGGCAATGTTATATTTTTTTTGGTTTGTGTTGTAACTGGTTTGATTACAAGTTTAGCCAATGATGAAAAGTGAGGGAATATATAATGACAGTGAAAATTAAAGCGTATTCTGATTTTATATGTCCATTTTGTTTTTTAGGTAAAGGTCCTTTGGACGAAATCATGGAGGAAAAGGATGTAGAAGTGGAATGGATGCCATTTGAATTGCGACCGAGTCCACATTCCAAAATAGATCCATGGAAGGAACCCGATAAGTTGAATTCATGGGATTCTTACATTCTCCCTGTTGCGAAAAAACTTGGAGTGGATATGCGTTTACCCCGTGTCTCCCCGCATCCATATACACATTTGGCGTTCGAAGGGTGCCATTTTGCAAAGGAGCACGGAAAAGGGAACGAGTTCCACGACAGAGTATTTACAGCGTTTTTTCAAGAGGAACAAAATATTGAAGATATTGAAGTATTGACAAAATTAGCGGATGAAGTTGAACTTCCTGTAGATGCTTTTAGAGAAGCGTTAGTGTCACGAAAGTATCGGGAAGTGCACCAAGAAGCACTGAAACATGCTTATGAAGAAGCAGATATCAGGGCTGTCCCAACGTTTATTATTGGTGATGAAGTTATTCAAGGACTAGCCAGTAAAGAAAGGTTAGCGCAAGTCATTGAGAAGGAAGAAGCAAAAAATGAACGGAATGAACTTGAGGGCTTGCAATGTGATGGTAAGGGGGATTGCTAAAAACCTTCTGAGGATTAAAAAAATTAGGCTCTTTTCGTAAAGATTGTTGTTTTTAAAACGAAACGATTTAAGGTTGATTTTTAGCGCAAGTGCGAGACTCCTGCGGGAGCAGCGGGACAGGTGAGACCCCACAGGCG
>NZ_JBHVQU010000092.1:0-16051 GCF_042886655.1 Peribacillus sp. NPDC058002
AAAAATCATTGTAAGGACTTAACTAAAATGTGTCCATGAAACTATACTAACTCCATTAATTTCTACAACGAAACATTTAAACATCCTTAAAGTGAATTAATATAAAGGAAATATCTTATTCAGCTAACAGGTGCGTTTGCTGAAGATTGGAGCTGTCTTTAAGGCAGCCTTTTCTTTATGGAACTATCGGGGCAGGTTAGTTGAAGAAGGAATTCAATTTATGTTTATAGAAATAGTAATATTAACAATGTTTGGTATTGGTCTTATAGTAATTTAACAGCTAATTATTTTCTAAATGGGGAGGGGAATTTTTGCAAACTTTTTTTAGATATAACTGGATGGTTAGAGAAGACTGGTATCGTTGGTGTGAAGAGTTAAGTGAAGAAGAACTTCTGCGGAACCGAACGGGTGGAATGGGAAGTATATTGCATACACTTTTCCATATTGTTGATGTCGAATGGAGCTGGATACGTCTCTTACAAGGTAAAACTGACTTTCAGGAGAGTTTCGATAGCTATAAAAGCTTGAACAAGGTTCGACAATTGGATGCTGAATTTCATTTAGAAGTGGGGAAATTTGTGAACAACTGGGATGCTAGTATGAAAAATCAATTATTTTACGATACATTGCCAGATGGAAGAATTGTGACGGATACTTGGGGTGAAATCATGCGACATGCCATTGCTCACGAAATTCACCATATAGGACAATTATCAATTTGGGCAAGGGAATTAGGAAAAAACCCTGTTTCTGCAAACCTTATAGGTCGGGGTCTTTCCTCACACTCAAATAAATAATACAAATAGAAATTAATTAAGAAATCGCCTTTTCCATGTTAAGCGGCAGGTGAGTTTTGTGGAGGAATATGAGTTTGTGAAGAATTGTACTTAAACTAACGGGTGCGTTAGAGCCATAAGAAGGCCGTCAATTGGCGGCCTTTTGAACGTATGATTCTTATCATAAACGCACATTCAAGTGAAGGTGAAAAATACGCTTATTCAGTTTTGTTAAGAAGACGTTGTATAATAATGGTATAAATTTTTAAAATTAATACTATTAATACTATGATCGGAGAATAATCTATGAAATCTAAAATTTTTGATTTTCTAATGTATATATTATTAATCGCCTTTAGTACTTATTGGATGATTTCAGAAAAGTTACCTTCTGTATATCTTGGGATTTATATTGTATGTGTAATAGTGTTCCTTGGTTTTAAAATCAAGAAACTCAAGGAACACATCTAGAACTAAATGTTTAGGAAAAAGTCCGTCAATTGGCAGTCTTTTTAATATGTAATTTTTTACATTATTATACATAAGAAAATGAAGTGAAAAACCTTTAATGAACTAACGGGGCAGGATAGTTGAATAAGCTGTATACTAAATACGGGTTTGTAGAAAGAGGAGAGATAGATGTTTTTTAAAAAGCGAAAATTAATTAAAAATAACATAAAGTTTATGGCGGAATTATTATATAAAGATGTATCATCTGAAAAATGGGACCAAGCAAACCTTACAAAAAATAATTTGAATCTTTCAATAGAAAGTGTTCGCTTGGTTGATGAGTATGCTTATAGATTAATGCATACAGACTTTGGTCAGCAGCTTTTAAAAGATCATCCAGATAATTTTCCCGTACGAATCGGAGACTATCTAGGAGAAGTTATTAAAAACCATACAAACGGGCAATATAATTGGTTTGAGTTTAAATCTATCCAAGAAAATACGATTCATTTAGATAACTATATGTTGAGTGTAGAAAGCGAAAGTGTTCTTTACTCAAAAAAATTAGACAAAGTGATATGTCCGATTTATGAAGCTATACAATATCTTAATGGAGAGTCTAAATATAAAACTCTTTTAAACTATGTAGACGAAGTAATAAAAAATCAATAAAGGAGACGAATATAAACTTTACGGAACTAACAAGTGCTTTACTTAATAATAAGGGTTGTTGCGGCAGCCTTATGCCACTAACGGGGCAGGTTAGTTGAAGAAGAATAATGGGTTATTGTGGTAATATGAGATTATAGGGGGCTATCTAAATGAAAAATTTAATTATTGGTATCATAGTTTTATTGGTACTTTGGCTAATACTTCCGTTATTCAATATAAACTCATCATATTTAATTCCTATTGTTATTGAATGGGCTACAAAGTTCATACTTCCGTGGATAGTATTGTATTGGATTATCAGACTCACTAAAAATTTAGAAAAAATTTATTAGCCTTTATTGAACTAACGGGTGCGTTAGCTGAAGATCGGAGCTGTCTTTAAGGCAACTCTTTCTTTATGCAACTAAAGGGGCAGTTTAGTTGAATAACAGTTGCAGAAATCAGTATGAAATCCTTACTTCAATGCAGGAAGTAAGGATTTTTTGTTGAACAAATAAAATTAGAATATTATGGAATTTTTTATGTGAAAAGGAGAGGTTAATATGTCGTTTATGATGGTTAAAAAAGAATTTAAGCTTGTTTGATTAAAAGGTAGTGGGGAGTTTGTTAACTTTGGTAATGAAGTACCCTTGCTTGCAAAGCAACTATTAAGTCGCTCAAATGAAATACTAAATCCAACAGAGACCGAAATTGCATTATTTGAGCCTAAAAAGGATGAGGAGCATAGGATAGGTCATTATTATGTAGGGTTAATTGTGAGTGAGAAATTAAATGAAGTACCAACAGGAATGGATTATATTGAAATAAATAAAAGTTACATAACTACAAGAGGAAATATATCTAATTTGGGAGAACTTCATTTAAATTTATTGAATTGGGCAGTAGAAGAAGGTTATCAAAGAGATCTCGATTCTTATATTATCGAGACATATCACCTTATGGGGGAAGGAGATGAAGAAGTACAGATTTATATACCAATTCAAGCTTAAAAGACAAATCAAAAATCTTCTTCAACAAACGGGGCAGTTTAGATCCTGAAGGAATATTGAGTATAGTGATGGTAAAGAAATAATTGTAGAAGGTGAAGTCTTTGAAGAAAAGGAACTATTATGATGGTCAGGGTTTTTGGAATGAAGATACAAAATTCAAACGTATTAAATATCCGATAAACGATGAAATAATTGGACAAGCTGAAGGTTTATTAAACATTAAATTTCATTGCTGGGACTCAGCAGGATAAATGAAAACAGAGCCTCGTGGGGTGCTACCTACCTTGGCGTGACTCGCGGCATGATTGTGCTTGGCTATATCTACTCCGACAATTAAGGTTTCAGAAGTAATTTGAGAGATTTTATGATTTTGTTTATAATTCATTGTTAGACCTCCAAATAGATGTATTGTCCTTTTTAGCTGGCCAGCTCAGGACACATTCATCTTATCAAGAGGTCTTTTTTCGTTCAAACCTCATTTTCAGTTATTACAGGAATGCTGCCCCTTTAGTTCCATAAGAAAAAGCTGCCTTAAAGACAGTTCTGATTCTAAGCTAACGCACCCTGATATTCCAACTAGAAAATTCCATGACTACTTAAAGCCATAAGCAGAAGGTAAAAATAGGATAAACCATATCGGGCGACGCTTACTTAGCATCGCTTTTTATTTTTGCCATTAGAAACTACTTCAATTTAATAATAAGGTTTAATTCTTGTAATTAGGTATGTTCTTCTATCTTGACATGTGTAATTACTTGAATCGTTGTTTTAGACTCTAGAGGATTTTTCGGAAAAACGGGTACAAACCTAAAGCCTTTCTTAATCGTGATACATAAAATACAGTACAACATCACAAGAGGGATAGATGGAAGGGAGGGACAAGAGTGGACATGCTCAATAAAGGGGTTAGGTCGTCTCATGAAAACATCATGAAAAACTAGCTAGAAAGAAGGAGAAAAATATGCAACCG
Organism: Peribacillus sp. NPDC058002; assembly: GCF_042886655.1. Lineage (NCBI taxonomy): Bacteria > Bacillati > Bacillota > Bacilli > Caryophanales > Bacillaceae > Peribacillus > Peribacillus sp. NPDC058002. Next base: position 3,858 of record NZ_JBHVQU010000092.1, read on the forward strand.
ATGGTTTGGATAACCGTTTTATCTTTTTTGGTTACCCTCGGATTGATTCTTTGGAGGCCTAGAGGCATTAATGAAGCTATACCTGCCACGATAGGTGCGATTATTGTCATACTCAGTGGAAGTGTTTCTCTATCAGACCTGGGTTTAATTGCAGAAACGATAAGCGGTGCTGCGATAACTATTATGGCAACGATTGTAATGGCGATTGTCTTAGAGAGTTTTGGATTCTTTAACTGGGTGGCAGAGAAGCTTGCGGAAAAAGCAAATGGGTCTGGTATCAGATTATTTTGGTATGTCAATCTTTTATGTTTTCTCATGACACTCTTTTTCAATAACGATGGAAGTATCTTAATTACAACCCCAATTCTAGTCATGTTATTAAACAACATGGGCTTAAAAAACCATCAAAAAATTCCGTATTTGCTGTCTGGAGCCTTAATTGCTACTGCTTCGAGTGCTCCAATAGGTGTAAGTAACATTGTCAATCTGATTGCTCTAAAAATCGTGCATATGAGCTTATATTTGCATACGGCGATGATGTTTGTTCCTGCCACGCTTGGTTTACTATTGCTGACTTGGCTCTTGTTCCTTCGCTTCAAAAAAGTCTTACCGAAAACCGTTCCTACTAAGATTACTGGACGGTCACACCCTTCTTACCATCCACTTAAGCCAAGTCCTATGAAACATGGTTCAGAGAAGGAACGTTCAAGGTTTATGCGAAACGTCCTGCTGTTTGTATTTGCAGTCCGTGTCAGTCTATTTGTAGCTTCGTTTCTTTCCATTCCAGTTTCTCTTATGGCTGTAATTGGCTCTCTGGTCCTTTTAGGATGGAGATGGGCTTATTTAAAAATACCTCCAACCGATATGCTGAAAAAAACGCCGTGGTATATTATCGTGTTCGCTTTTAGTATGTATGTGATTATTTACGGTCTGAATAATATCGGTCTAACAGACTGGTTGATCCAATTTATGCGTCCAATGGTGTCTGGAAGCCTGCTCAATGCAAGTGTGATGATGGGCGTACTTCTATCAGTACTCTCAAATATTTTTAATAATCACCCTGCACTCATGATTGGAACCCTCACGTTAACGGAAATGAATCTAGATTTACTCTCCTTGAAAATCGCCTATCTGGCCAACGTTATTGGCAGCGACATGGGTTCCTTACTACTTCCAATGGGAACGTTGGCTACGCTGATGTGGATGCACATTGTAAAGCGTGGAAAAGTAAGAATCACATGGTGGGAATATATAAAAGTAACAGCTGTCGTTATACCGCCTACTGTATTATTCACATTAGTGGTTTTATATTATTGGGTTTCTTGGCTCTTTGGTGGAGCACTTAAAGGATAAAACAATATGAGGAAAAAGGAGAATAAATATGCTTTCTGATTTTGTAGATTTAATGGGAAAATATATCGAAGTGGAAATTTCTGGAGGAGAATTCCGCAAGGGAATCCTAATAGATGCTGGGTTGGACATCATTGTTTTAAACGATTGCAGGACAAATTCATTCCTCTACATTCCATTTGTTCATGTTCAAAGATGGAAAAAAGCCAGTTTAGATGAAGAATATACCTCTTTTAACCCTCCTTTAGAAAAACCAATTGAAGCTGATACCATTTCGTTTCGTAAAGTATTAACTATTGCTAAAGGTTTGTTTGTCAAGGTCTACGTCACAGGGAATAAATCCATTCATGGTTATTTAACCAGCATTATGAACGATTATTTTGTCTTTTACTCCCCAGTGTACAAAACAATGTTTATTTCGATGAATCATGTTAAGTGGCTAATTCCGTATTCTCCTAATACAATACCGTATTCTTTAAACAAGGAAAATCTACCCCTTGTTCCTATATCCACTCCTTTATCCAGATCCTTTTATGAACAGTTGAAAAGATTGGAAAATCAACTAGTAATTATTGATGGTGGAGACCATACTGAAAAAATTGGCTTACTCCAAAAGGTTCGAAATAACAAAATGATGCTGATAACAGCTGAAGGGGAAACGGTTTATCGGAATTTAGAGCATATCAAAACAATACAATTACCGTAAATACCTTATGTAATTAATAAGGAACTTAATAAACTCATCTTTAAACAAGAATAAGTAGGTAGGTGATGTTCACATGAGCAAACAAAATAAACAAAAAGAATAATCCACCCTGTTTTTGCTGACGAGGATGGATTACTCAATTACTTCTATAATTGTTTGTTAGATCGTGACGTTTGAGTCACGATCTTCTTTATGGTGTACCACATATTGTTATTATATGTTGTTTGGTTGAATTTTGTTTAAGGTAGAAAATATTTTGTATTTCTATTCTCATGTATTATCTCCCCTAAATTAATTAAGTCAATCCTAATTGGCACACCCAATAAAATAACTTTTGAAAATCCCTCGTATTTAAATATTTATGCATTTATCTTCAACTAAACTGCCCCGTTAGTGCCATAAGAAAAAGGCTGCCGCAGCAACCCTGTTAATGAACTAACGCACCCGATTGTTTAATATCGCTTTTCAATTAAAACCCCTAATGGAAAACCCAAGAAATGCTATGAAAACAACATTTCTTGGGTTGTTATATCTTTCCTAACTTTCATTTGGGAACGTTATTAATAAAAAACTTTAATATATATACAATGAATAAAGCTATTTTGGTAGCTCTGTACCCACAATTTGGATTTCAAGCCCCCATGGACTCGTAATATAGAAGAAGCCGATTGGACTAAATACTCTAACTGTTACACCAGGAATATTTTCAAAATAAGTATAGGCTTTTTTAAGGTCTGTTACTGAAATTGCTAAATGAGCTGTACCAATATCAGCTGGTTTTGGCCCAGCGTTTTGTTCAGGGCCGGTCCATTGAACAAGCTCTATTTTCTTTCCGCTATATTGAAGAAAAGCAGCGCCTTCTACAAATGCTTTTTCATGAACACCGAAGCTTTGTTTTAAACGGTCGTCCTTAAACTTCATAGATAGAGCTTGAAATAATACTTCGAAATTTAAAACTTCTGTAAAAATGTAACTGCTTCACTAAGATTTGGTACTACGATTCCAGTGTGATCAATTGTTCCTTGGAAAAGTTCATTTTTCATTTTTTATTCCTCATTTCTCTAAATTCATTTACTATCTTTTTCGAGATTTTTTTTTGCTTAACGTTGTAGTATCAAACATTTTTAAGTGCTTATCATAGCTTAGCGTTGTAAAGCCGTATTTTTAAAACGGGACCCCTATTACATTAGAGCACGCGGATCTGCAGCGGATTTTAAACTTATCCATTGATCATGCCAAGCATCGGGTCCAGTTTGGTCGGCCGATTGGAGAATTTCAAGCATCAACATATGTTAGCGGAGATGGCGACTGAAATTTACGCCGCACATTGCATGCTTTACGATGTGATCGAAAAAACTACCCAATGTTACCTAGGCAGTTTCTCTATCTTACACTTCTATTTATATTGGTTTATTCTAATTTCTGTTCCGTTCCAGTGCGAAGATGTTTCAAGTTTATCAAGAAGCTTGTCATGAGCCAGAGCATGGTGAAATAAGGCGTAAAGTGTATACCTTCACGAATATTCTTCGTGAATTGCGCATACAGTCTTCCAGTATTGCTCGCTAAACGAACTGAGGCTAATCATAATTGCTATATTAAGTAACACGTACCCTATCATGGAAAAGCCTAGTAGCATATATGCACTTGGTTGCCCACCAAATTAATTCCACCCAAGTGTCTTTGGTTTATAAACCATGGCCGCGATAAAATTCCGGCCTTCTGTTGGACAAATAATTCAAAATTCCTTTCGACCGTTCGTTCTCTTCCAAATCAATTTCAACCACAGGCAGTATTTCATTGTTACCTGCCTTGTATACTGTTTTCCCATCCGGCGCAACAACCTGACTTTCACCAAAAAAGATGTTATCAATATGCAACCCTACTTTATTTGTCACTGCAGTAAATATATGGTTTTCAATAGCCCTAGAATGAACAAAAGCATGTTGATATATTTGGTAGGGAACCATATTGGCGGACAAAATAAAGATGATTTCCGCTCCTTGCAGTGCCAGCAAGCGCGCCATTTCGGGAAACTCGAGATCATAGGTGATCAATAAACCGAATTTGCCTTCCGGGGCCTCAATCACCGCACAATGGTCTCCTGCTGTAAAGTGCTTTTGTTCTTCATGATAAAGGTGCGTTTTTCTGTACACATCGACAATCTCTCCGTTTTTATTAATGAACACAGCCGAGTTATAAAGACAATCTTCTTGTTTTTCTGGAAATCCAAAGATGACGCCTATTTGATACTCCCTTGCACAGGCACAAATTGCTTGCACACTCTCTCCTTCGACTGTTTCCCCTAAATCTTTAATTTGTTCATTCATAGTATACCCTGTTAAAAACAATTCCGGAAAGAGCACATAATCTGCATGTTTTTGTTTTGCTTCTTTTATCGTTTCTAAAGATCTTTTCAAGTTGTATCCTTTATTCAACAGTTCACACTTTAATTGGGCAAGTGCTATACGAAGTGGCCTGGCCATTTTACTTTCCTCCTATAGTCAGATCAATTTTCACTATTATATTTTTTTAGTTTTTTTGAAATCGTTGATTGATCAACATTTAAGTACTGAGCCGTTTTATATGTGTTTTGAAAAACATGATAAGTTTGTAAAATAAGATCCTTTTCGAGCGCTTCTTTTGCTTCTTTTAAAGAAGAAAAGGAAGCAGCGTTCCGATAGCGATCAGGATTGTAGGTGAAAGGAGGCAGGTTGCTTTCCTTGCCATGGGATGGCGTATCTAAGACTGAAAAATTGGTAACCACAAGCCTTTCTATTGTATTCTCCAGCTCCCGGACATTTCCTGGCCAATCAGCATCCATAAACCCTTCCAACAATTCCTGATCCAACATGTAGTTTCGGTTATATTTCCGGTTGAAATTATCCAAGAAATTTTGAGCAAGTTTAGGTATGCTCTCTTTCCTCTCTCTTAAAGGCGGAATAGTTAATGGAATTACGTTTAATCGATAAAATAAATCTTCTCGAAACTGTTGCTTTTCGACTAAAGTGGAAAGGTTTTTATTTGTTGCTGCGATGAGACGGACATCAATCATTTGAAACGTCGTCGCTCCCACTTTCCGAATTCGATTTTCCTGAATAACATCAAGCAATTTTGCCTGAGCATTCAGCGGTAATTCTGCTATTTCATCAAGAAAAATGGTTCCCTTTTCAGCTGCTTGAAACAAACCCGTTTTCCCTTTATTTTTTCCGCCTGTAAATGTGCCGGCTTCGTATCCAAACAGCTCAGACTCCACCAAATTTTCAGGCAGCGTACTGCAATTGATGGAGATGAAAGGACCTTTATTCCTTGTGCTCTTTTGATGTATCAGTTTAGCAATCGCACTTTTGCCAACTCCTGATTCTCCCAACAGCAAAACGGTAGAATTCACATCAGATACCTTTTCAATGATATTGATGATTTTTTGCATGGACGGGGAATTAATAATTAACTCGGATACTGGTCGTTTTTGCTTGGAGACCAACAAATTAACGCTCGATAAATTAATAAAGGTAACCAACTTGTTTTTCTTTGAAGCATCATGAAGTAAAAGAGAAATGGAATGAACAATCACACTTGTCCCCCGCAGAGTTTGAAGAAGCTGGACGTCTTGCTTCAGGTCATATCCTCCAAGAAAAAGGTCTTGCCATTTCACATGGGTAAAGTTAATTCCTTCTGCTAGCAGATGGCTGCTTTCCTCCAGCACTTTACTCATATCCCCAAACATCTTGATAATTACCCCCTGATCATTTAGTAAACAGCTAAAACTATTCCTTTGCTCCAATAGTTGCCCACTCCTTTCAATGATGCGAAGATTTATCTTTGATGATTTTATTCATCAAAGATGAAAGTGTTTTATGTATTTAGATGAATATATTCATCGTTTTTCTTTTATTAAAGCATTCATCATTTAATAAATCAATATTTCAATAATTGGCATAATACTTGCAATTAAATAAAGTAGAAAGGGTGATTCAAATGAAAATTTCATTAGCACAGTTCCAACCAAAGCTAAAAGATAAACAAGGGAATTTACAAAAAATAGAAGCCTATATGAAGGAAGCCAAAACAGCTGAGGCCGATGTGATTGTGTTTCCAGAGTTGGCTTTGACAGGTTATTTGTTAAAAGAAGATGTTAGCAAATTTGCGGAAGAGGAGAACGGTCCAAGCATTCGATCATTACAGGCAATTTGCAAAGAAATGTCGCTCGCACTGGTTCTTTCCTTTCCTGAAAGAGAAAAGGAGTTTTACTATATATCTGTTCTTTATATTGATGAAAATGGAGACATTCTCGGAAAGTATCGAAAAACACATTTATTCGATACAGAAACAGACTATTTTTCAAGAGGAACGGATTACCCTGTTTTTTCTACCAAATTTGGAAAAGTCGGGATGATGATCTGTTATGACCTTGAATTTCCGGAAGTGGCAAGAATTTTACGAACAAGCGGAGCTGAAATTCTCTTTATTACTACAGCCAATATGAAACCATACGAAGAAGCACAATCCATTTTCTTAAAAAGCCGGGCAATTGAAAATGAAATACCTATTGCCATTTGTAACAGACTTGGAAGAGAAGAAGAGTTAGAGTTTTTCGGTAGCAGCATGATTGTTGATCATACAGGCCGTGTGATGGTTGATGCAAAAGGTAAGGAAGGTATCGTTTCCGAGGACATTGACGTAAAACCAAAAAAAGATCCCCGGTTGAATTATATTGGCAATGTGAACAAACAAATCTACTCGAAATTGACCGATTTACATCAAACGTCTGTCCGATCCTAAAAACGGTCTCTTCTAAAAGAACAAGGCTATTTAAACGAAAAGGAGGATTTCAAATGGAAAAGAAACGTGTTTCATTTAAACGAACATTAACATTGTCGCATGTTATATTATTTGGTCTTGCTTACATGACACCGATGGTTGTCTTTGGGACATACGGGGTAATGGCTGAGCTAACAAAAGGCATTGTACCTGTTGCCTATATCATTGCTTTAACCGCTATGCTCTTCACTGCTTACAGCTATGGTGAAATGGTGAAAGCCTATCCTGTTTCAGGATCCGCCTATACGTATACAAGGAAATCAATTAGCCCGCAACTCGGCTTTCTTATAGGATGGTCCGTTTTATTGGATTATTTATTTTTGCCGATGGTAATCTGGTTGATTGGAAGCGTTTACTTGAACGCCGCTTTTCCATCTGTTCCATCTTGGGTATGGATCGTTGCCTTTATAGTGCTCACCACAACGATTAATTTAATTGGAACAAAAGTGATGAAGAATGTAAATCTTTTAATGATGGCTTTTCAATTGCTTGTTCTTGTCCTATTTCTGGTTTTGTGTTCCGTGAATATTATCCAAGGCACGGGAGTAGGAACGCTGTTTTCTATGGAGCCATTTATGAGCGGTGATGCATCGTTCTCCCTATTATTGGCAGGAGCCTCTGTAGCTTGCTACTCATTTTTAGGGTTTGATGCAGTTTCCACTCTTTCCGAAGAAACGATCAATCCGAAAAAAACAATTCCAAAAGCGATTTTGCTCATTACGTTTATCGGTGGAGGGATTTTCATCCTCTCCTCTTACTTTCTTTATCTTGTTTTCCCCCACTATACAGAATTTCAAAATATTGATTCCGCAGCTTTTGAGATTGCCCGTCTAATTGGTGGAAATTTATTTAGTGCCCTTTTCCTCGCAGGATTAATCATTGCACAATTTGCTTCCGGTTTAACGGCTCAAACAAGTGCGGCTCGTCTTATGCTCGCAATGGGAAGAGATTCTGTTCTTCCAAAAAAGCTTTTCGGATATATTCATCCAGCATCCCGTACACCCGTGTTTAATTTATTTTTTATTGGCTGTATTGCTTTATTAGCTTTGACCTTTGATATTACGACCTCAACTTCTTTTATTAACTTTGGAGCTTTTGCTACTTTTATATTTGTAAATCTTTCTGTCATTACCCATTATTATGTGAAAGGAAAAAAACGCGGAGGGAAACATTTTGTGCTTTATTTACTCTTACCTGCCATCGGAGCTTCCCTTGATATTTGGTTGTTTTTGAACCTGGATAAAAACGCTTTAATACTTGGCAGTCTCTGGGCAGCTATCGGTTTTATTTATTTGCTGTTCTTAACAAAATTTTTTAAAAAGCAACCGCCAGAAATAAATTTTGAAGAAGCGGAAGAAGCAGTTTAAATTATAATTATGCGTGATAATAATATGGCGATGGACAATTCATTGTTTTTTATGAAAGAGGGTATCCCATATGGTATCCCTGTAACTCGAAAAAACAGGATCGAAATTGTTCGGTTGAGCTGTTAAAAGTAGCTATATACCCCGTTCGTAAAAGTACACTTTTACGAACTTTTTTGATTGAGATTATTTATATAATATTTACATAATTGATAATGAAAATCGTTTTCAATTGTGTTATTATATCTCCTAGTCATTATTTTTTAATTATAGGGAGGAAAAGTATGTTTATTGATCTTTTAAAGCTTAACAAAAATGTCTCCATTCTTTTGGCTGTGTTACGTGTGTATCTCGGATATACGTGGGTTATGGCTGGCTGGGGGAAGTTAACAGGCGGACAATTTGATGCTTCTGGTTTCTTACAGGGTGCGTTGGCAAATTCGACTGGAGATCATCCGGCTGTTCAGGGATGGTGGGTTGCATTCCTTGAAAATGTAGCCATTCCTAATGTCGAGATATTCAATACGTTAGTACCTTGGGGAGAATTCCTCGTCGGGATAGGTTTATTGCTGGGTTGTTTCACTAAAACAGCTGTCTTTTTTGGTCTGGTTATGAACTTCTCTTATTTGTTTAGTGGCACGACAAGTACCAATCCACAACTTGTTCTATTATCCATGTTTATCCTTGTTTCTGCTATGAATGCAGGAAGATATGGGGTAGATGGTATGATTATACATACCCTTAAAGAAAAACTATTTGCTAACAGAACAAGAGAGGTAAAAAATGTAGCTTAACAAAGAGTAGAGTATTAAAAAAAGAGGTCGGGATAGTGGTCCTGACCTTTTTTTTGCCGATATAGCGCACAGTATGTGCCAACTCTACAATAAGCCTAAATGATTTAATGGGTGCTTTAGGCATTACCAGGAGCTGATTATCAGCAATTAATTTTTAAGGGGCGGTTTCGAATTGAAAAACAGTAACATTTGGATATTAAGCTTCGTTAGTTTCTTTACAGATATGGGAACTTATATGGTGACGCCTTTAATCCCAATTCTTCTTGCTTCGTCAGGCCCTTAAATTATTGGGATTGTAGATGGTTTATCAGAAACCTTGGCAAGTTTTTTGAAATTTTTCTCTGGTCGTCGTTCGGATCGTCGGAAAAATAGAAAAGGGTTTGCTTTGTTTGGTTATGGCTTATCAGGTTTAGGAAGAATATCTTTGATTATTTCAAGTTCCTGGGTCGGCGTTTTCATATGGAAACTGATAGATCGTACGGGAAAAGGGATACGGACGGCTCCAAGAGATGCTCTTATATCCGAGTCAGGAGGAAAAAATAAACAAGGAAGAGTTTTCGGATTACATCAAATGATGGATATGTTAGGTGCTTCCATCGGGATTGGAGCTGCTTATTTCATATTACGAATGAATGGAAATCAAAACTTTCATGATGTTTTCCTGTATTCTTTAATCCCTGTAATTATTGGTTGGTTACTGTTATTGGGCATAAAGGAAAGAAAGTATGAACCAATAGTTAAAGAAATGCCGCCTGCCACGAAATCTAAACTTGACGTGAAACTTCTAAATCCGAATGTGAAAAAATTGTTATTTATTGTATTTCTCTTTACTATTGTTAATTCATCAAATTCGTTTCTTTTACTAAGAGCAGCAGATTTGGGAGTTTCTACTGCAAATGTTCTATTATTATATCTACTCTTTCACCTTACTGCGTCTTTATTTTCATATATTTCCGGAGCGTTCTCAGATCGATACGGACGAAGAGGTATACTAACTGTAGGATATGCGTTATATGGATTTGTATATATTGGTTTTGCGGAAGTAAATACAACGATTGGTTTAATAGGTCTATTTACATTATATGGGCTATATTCAGCCTTTACTAAAGGGGTTGAAAAGGCGCTGATTGCTGATATATCCAATCCAGAAAGTAAAGGAACTGCACTTGGTTTCTATGCTATGATTACGGGGATTGGTCTATTTCCGGCTTCTTTGCTTACAGGTTTGTTATGGCAGATATTTGGCGCTGAAGTTTCATTCCTTATTAATGGGATCATCGCTTTGATTGCATCTATTTTGTTATTTAGAATGCTCTCTATTAACGTAAGAAAAGCAACATAGAACTTAAATGATTGATAGCATGCTTACATATCGAGGCTGCTCTTATATAGCACATAAGTAGTTAGGCAAATTATTAACAAAAAAATGAATATGCTTCCATTAAAGGGCCCGATTCTTTAATAAGAATCGCCTTTCTTAATGAACTAACGGGTGCTTTAGCTTAGGATCAGAGTCTTCTTAAATGTGGTAAAATAAGGTAAATGGGGGTGACGATGTTGAAAAAGTATCTTGTGTTTTTAATTAATTTCGTAATGTTATATATGGCATTTCAAATAGGATCAGGTTTGATTCTTACTGCTTCTTATACTCCCGATTTTTCTTCCATAGAGGGTAATTTAAGTCAAGAAGTAGTGTTTGGTACGTCTTCAATTCCATTACTGGTAACATTGCTAACTGCTACAGTAGCTTATTTTCTTTCTCAAAAGAAATTTAGAATCTCAAAAAATTAAATAACTAACAGGTGCGTTAGCTGAAGATCGGAGCTGTCTTTAAGGCAGCTTTTTCTTATGGAACTAACGGGGCAGGATAGTCAATTAGTTAGGCGGTGTTTTGTAATGGGATTGTTTTTTAAAAAAAGAGAAAGTACTAAACCAAGTACTAAACCATTTATACTGATTAGATATTTAATGGTAATAGCAATGGTATTAATTTTAATATTTAGTTTAATTAACGATTTTAATTTGAATTTCATAAAATATATAATTCTTTTAGCTGGAATTGGTTCAATAATAGATGGAATTGAAAGTATTTTTAAAAAGGAAAATAAGAAGCAGATGTTATTAGATTTTAGTTTTGCGGTTATATGGTTCGCATTATTTTTGATATATGTTGGTTCGTAACATTTTTAAAGAACTAACGGGTGCGTTAGCTGAAGATCGGAGCTGTCTTTAAGGCAGCTCTTTTCTTATGGCACTAAAGGGGCAGGTTAGTTGCACAAGGATTATTTATTATCGTTGAAGAATATATACTCATAAATAGTACAGGTTGAGGAGAGATATAGGTGGATAAAGGCAAATTAGAGTTAATAAAAGTTATGAGTTTTAGCTGTAATTGCAATTAGTTCAGCAATAATAGCTTGGAGAATGAGGAAGGTTGTAAATAACTTGTATGACTTAGTTATGTTATCAGGAAATAGCTAATTCTTTTCTTTCCTCCTAGGCCTTTTTCTTAATGAACTAACGGGGCAGTTTAGTGAAATAAATTGGCCCTGCTATATGGAAAATTTGGTATTATAAAAATAAATAAAACAAATTGGAGAAAACTAACTATGTTAACAGCTTTATATCCTAGCATAATAATCATTTCAATATCATTAATAATTTTAATATTTCAACTTGTGAAAAGGCGTATCTCTGGACAAAATTTCGTATATCTATTATTTTTCACTATTTATATAAGCAGCCTTTTTAGTGTAACTATATTTCCATTTCCGGTTCAGAAATTTTTAATTGAAACAATGATAGAGGATCAGCTTGGGTTAAAACATAATTTTATTCCATTTAAAATTTTTTATGATGCAATGAGTTTTGGTTTAACTATTATTTTAAAACAAGTAGTTGGTAATATCATTCTTTTTCTCCCTATGGGATTTGTTTTACCAAGGATTTTTACAAACATACAAACAATAAAAAAAGTTATATTCATTGGATTCTTAGCAAGTTTATCAATCGAACTGGTTCAAGCTTTAGCAGGTTTATGGATTGGTTATAACTATCGTGCGGCGGATATTGATGATTTGATTTTTAACGTGTTAGGTACTGTTATTGGTTTCTTAATATGGAAATTACTTTATAAGGTTTTTAAAAATAATAACTTAATAG
>NZ_JBHVQU010000093.1:0-15909 GCF_042886655.1 Peribacillus sp. NPDC058002
GGACTATGGGTGAGTAATAGATCTTGTTGCATAATGAAGGCTTTAGCTGATTCATTTTTCATTCATGCCCAAGAAGTATTGCTTCACTCCAAAAAAGTGCCGCAATGTTTCTTGGGCTTTTTATATGCCGGGAAATGATTGCGTGGTTTATGGGTCAATAATCATCCAAGATTGGGAGGAACCTTCATGCAACTTTTAAAGGAAAAAATATTGTCCGAAGGTCAAGCTTTATCAGAAGATATCTTAAAAGTAGATTCATTCTTGAATCATCAAATGGATCCTATACTAATGAAAGAAATTGGTAAAGAATTCGTAAAACGTTTCGAACAAAAGGAAATAACGAAAGTGCTGACGATTGAATCCTCAGGCATTGGTCCTGGTTTGATGGCTGCGTTGGAATTGGAAGTTCCGTTAATTTTTGCCCGTAAACGTAAATCACTTACTTTAACAAATGATTTAGTGACCGCGTCCGTTCATTCCTTTACAAAAAAAGAAACCAATACGATTACGGTTTCCAATAAATATATTGAAGCTGGGGATAAGGTTTTAATCATCGATGACTTCCTTGCGGTCGGACAGGCAGCCAGGGGCTTGGTAGAAATCTGTAAGCAGGTTGGTGCAGAAGTGGCCGGAATCGGCATCGTGATTGAAAAGGCATTCCAAAGTGGTGGTAAGGATCTTAGGGAACAAGGTTTTCAAGTCGAATCACTTGCGAGGATTGCTGAGTTGAAATTCGGTGAGATTACGTTCGCCGAGGAAATGGAAGGAGCAGCCCTCAATGTCTAATCAATCACCTTTAAAAGTTGCTTCTCTAGGAATACAACATGTACTTGCCATGTATGCCGGTGCAGTTGTCATTCCATTGATTGTCGGTGGGGCGCTGGGATTGACTGCAGCGCAGTTGACTTATTTAGTTTCGATAGACATTTTGATGTGCGGGATAGCAACATTATTGCAAGTGTGGAAAAATAAATTCTTTGGAATTGGGCTTCCGGTCGTCCTAGGCTGTACATTCACTGCAGTTAGCCCGATGATTGCAATTGGTACGCAATATGGAATCAACTCCATTTATGGATCCATATTGGTGTCCGGATTGATCGTCGTTATCATTAGTAAATTCTTCGGAAAACTGGCAAGGTTTTTCCCACCCATTGTCACTGGATCTGTCGTTTTGATTATTGGCATAACGCTCATTCCTGTTGCCATCAACAATCTTGGTGGAGGTCAAGGTGCTGCTGATTTCGGAGACTTGAATAATGTAGCTCTTGGTTTTGGAACTTTGTTATTCATTATATTCATGTATAAATTCTCATCGGGATTCCTACGCTCCATTTCGATTTTATTGGGACTGATCGTCGGAACATTTGCAGCTTTCTTCCTTGGAAAAGTGGATTTTAGCTCAGTGGCCAGTGCCACTTGGCTGCATATGCCTCATTTTTTCTACTTTGGAGCACCGACATTTAACGTCACGGCAATCATTACGATGACATTGGTGGCGATCGTCAGCTTGGTGGAATCGACTGGTGTTTATTATGCCCTTGGTGAAATCACGGATAAAGAGATATCAGAAGACGATTTGGCTCGCGGATATCGTGCTGAAGGACTGGCCATCATGATTGGCGGTTTGTTCAATTCGTTTCCGTATACAGCTTTTTCACAAAATGTAGGACTGATCCAATTGTCAGGCATCAAAACAAGGAATGTCATATACACAACAGCGGGCATTCTCATTTTCATAGGATTTGTTCCGAAAATTGGTGCATTCACGACAATTATCCCTTCATCCGTGCTTGGCGGTGCAATGGTTGCAATGTTCGGGATGGTAATTGCCGCTGGAATTAAGATGTTGAGCAAAGTGGATTTTGCTTCTCAAGAAAATTTATTGATCATCGCTTGTTCAGTAGGTATGGGACTTGGTGTTACGGTCGTTCCTGAACTATTTGCGCAAATTCCGGAAAGCTTTCAAATCTTAACGGAAAACGGTATTGTAGCCGGAAGTTTGACAGCCATTTTCTTGAATATCGTCTTTAACATCGTCCCTACAAAAGGGAAAGTAAAAGAAGCTCGTATTGAAGGGCAAAAAGTAGCCTGATAAAAATAGATTCGGTATATGATAGATTCAACCATTTAATGCCTAAAATCCTCAGGTGATGAGGATTTTAGGCATTTTTTCATTTATGCCGAAGCATTTCATGGATAATGAAATTGGAGTTTTGCCAGAAAAAAGGAAACTCTCTTCACTTTTTGAATATATTGATAGTATATGTTCAGGAAAGTAGTGATAGGGATGGAGAAAAAATATTGTATTCATTGTCGAACCATTTTAAGTCAGGAGTATAGGTGCAGCGTTTGTGGAAAAGAGGAGTTTCAAAATATCATTATTCAAGTGCAAAATCAATCTTCTGTAAAGAAAGAAGAATGACAGCGCCCCCTTACCGATTTTAGGTAAGGGGGTTTAATATTTCATGATTACATTTCGATCATTAAGATGATAGGAAGGGTACCTACGCCCTTTAATGACATAGGTAAATGGATTGCTTCATGAACCCATACACTTTGGTATTGCCCACAAAAACGGTGGGTGGGGTACTATCATTAAATGCATCCCCGCCCGCTAACGAATTGGCGATATTCCCGGCAAGCATGTTGCCGAGCTCTGCTGCAAAAGATTCAAGCATCTCACCTTCTAACGTCAGTTTTCACCTAATTTGCTTATTATTCTCCCACGGATACCCTGTCATGCCAATAAGGACGCTTATCGATTCCTGTTCGAAAGGCCGTTTTATGAGGTACGGCTTTTAAATGTCGAAAAAGAAGAGAATAACGGACTTGAATAGTGATTATAGCGTTGATTTCATTTTCGTTCCTCCGCTAGTATCATCATGTTCTCTATGTTATCAATTTCTTAGTCTTTTTCATCTAGTTTTTTTAAGAAAAAAGAAAAAATGTTCTGAACCGTCGATAAATATGACCGTTTATCGATATGGCATAATTGATATCTTGGTGGGTATATTAACCATATCATGAATAATAAGGGGTGCAATCATGCCGTATTTATTATCCGCATCACATATAAAGCTGCCACATTTACTTTCTCAGGAGAAAATCATGGAATTTTCGAGAGAAATATTTGGGGCCTCATTTAAGAATATAGAACGGTTACTTAAAGCCTTTAAGAATGGACAAGTGGAAAATCGATATTTTTCTAATGATCTTGATTGGTTTAAAGAGGATCATTCTTTTGCCGATCGGAATGATCTATATATTCAACAGGCGGTCAAGTTTGGGAAAGAAGCTATAGAAAAATGCTTAAGCAACACAGAATTTTTAAAAGAAGAACTGCAGGCAAACGAACTAGATGCTTTCTTCTATATCTCAAGCACGGGTATTGCTACCCCGACCATTGATGCAAGGATAATGAATGAACTTCCATTTAGCCCGCATGCTAAAAGGATTCCGATTTGGGGACTTGGCTGTGCAGGGGGAGCAAGTGGCCTATCGCGTGCATTTGAATATTGCCAAGCATACCCGACCGCGAAGGTCATTGTTTTATGTGTGGAGTTATGCAGTCTGACCTTTCAAAGGAATGATATCTCCAAAAGCAATTTAATTGGAACTTCTTTATTTTCTGATGGAGTAAGCTGTGTTTTGGTTTGCGGTGATAAGGTGCCTGATGCACACTTTTCCAAAAAAGCAAGACATCTGCAATTTTTGAATTCGCAATCCACGCTAATGCCGAATTCATTGGATGTAATGGGCTGGGATGTTAAAGATCAAGGGTTATATGTGATTTTTTCAAAAGATATCCCTACAATCATCAAAGATTGGCTTAAACCGAATGTTCAAGAGTTCCTAATGGAGAATGGATTGGATCTCAGGGATATAAAAGATTTCATTGCTCATCCTGGAGGCAAAAAAGTAATTGATGCTTATCACGATGCCCTCGGGTTCGATGAAAGCATGACGGCTGAGTCAATGAGCGTATTGAGGGAATTTGGCAATATGTCCTCAGCAACTATTTTGTACGTCCTGGAGAGGTTCATGCAGCGCGGCGGGAATATAAATGAGGTGGGCTTGGCTGCTGCATTGGGGCCTGGGTTTTCATCTGAACTTGTGTTAATGAGGTGGAAGTGATGATCTTTGCCATTTTCATTATCTTGATCGCTATACAGCGCATGTTTGAATTATATATCGCCAAACAAAATGAAAAACAGTTAAAGGCTGCCGGAGCAGTGGAATATGGTGAGTCCCATTACAGTTGGATGGTTCTAATGCACCTTAGTTTTTTTATTGTTCTCATTTTTGAAGTGACCGTGCTTGATAGGGATGTGGCTGGACTATGGCCAATTTGGCTGACCCTTTTTCTAATTGCACAGTCAGGCAGGATTTGGGTAATCCGTTCTTTGGGAAAACATTGGAATACAAAAATCATAGTGGTTCCTGATGCCGAGGTAGTCATTAATGGCCCTTATAAATATTTCAAACATCCGAACTATATCATAGTGGCAACTGAGATAATGGTTATTTCTTTATTATTCAATGCATATTATACCGCTATCATCTTTAGTTTATTGAATGTTTGGATGATGATGGTAAGAATCCCATTGGAAGAGAAAGCATTAAAGGCACATACGGAATATTCTACGGTTTTTAAGGGAAAATAATAAAAAATTTTAATTTCTTATTGAAAACGATTATCGTTCGTGATAAGATTCTAAATGAAGATGAAAATTATTCTCATTCCGATTTCGATAAATTCATTTTAATAACTAACAACTAAAAGCTAATCAATATATAAGAGGATGGTGTTGGTAATGGTTTGGGTATTCATTTTATTGACAATCGCTACATATGGTTTTGTGATGAAACATGTATTGAATAATATTCAAAAACCGGCAAAGGCAGTAAAGTCTTTTACCGAGTCACCAATGGAAAACCGAACTGCTTTTAACCCCGCCCCTACAACCAGGTAAACATCCTGGTTTTTTTTGCATTCAAAGTCAACATGAATCAAACTGCATGAATCCACCAATCGGTGGTTTTTTTTTGAACATGGCCAGTAATGAATCATATAGTAAAAATAAAGCTGATGGTATGAATAATAAACGAAATCGTTTACAATAAGAATATCAAAATGACGATAGATTAAGGGGTATGGATTCATGATTCAAGAAACATTAAAGCAACAGTCCAAATTGGGGATTTTGACTGCCATGTATGAGAAATTTCAATCGGCAGGTGATACAGGAAATGCCGATAAACTAAAACAGTTAATCATGAAAGTGAATAACGAAGAGTTCATCATTGCTTTTTGCGGGCATTTTTCAGCGGGGAAGTCTAGTATGATCAACTTTTTCCTCGGTGATCAAGTATTGCCTTCAAGCCCTATTCCAACAAGTGCAAATACGGTAAAAGTCCAAAAAGGTGAAGACTATGCCAAAGTCTTTTACCATCATCAGCCACCAGTCCTATTTCCTGCACCATATGATTTTAAAGAGGTAAAGAAATTTGCCAAGGATGGAGATTCAGTATCGGCAATAACGATAAGTTCCAATGATTTTTCACTGCCGGATTCATGCGCAATCATGGATACGCCAGGAATTGATTCGACAGACGATGCACATAGAGTTTCTACGGAATCTGCTTTGCATCTAGCTGATGTAGTCTTCTATGTCATGGACTACAATCACGTTCAATCAGAAGTGAACTTCCTATTCACGAAAGAATTGTTAGAGGCTGAAAAACCGACATACTTAATTATCAATATGATCGATAAGCATGATGAGAACGAGCTTAGCTTTCAAGACTTCAAGCTTTCCGTCACTGAGGCATTTGCGAACTGGAATGTATACCCTGATGGTATTTTTTATACATCCGTAAGAGACTTGAACAATACCGAAAATGAAATAGAAGTGGTCAAGCAATTCATATCCGACATTGCGGGCAAAGGTCTAAATGATGG
This sequence comes from Peribacillus sp. NPDC058002, assembly GCF_042886655.1. Classification (NCBI taxonomy): domain Bacteria; kingdom Bacillati; phylum Bacillota; class Bacilli; order Caryophanales; family Bacillaceae; genus Peribacillus; species Peribacillus sp. NPDC058002. Next base: position 5,963 of record NZ_JBHVQU010000093.1, read on the forward strand.
GAAAGATGCCATCATGCAATCGGCTAATGCCCTGGTCGAAAGGCATCTTAATTGGCTGAAAGAGCAGTATGAAGAGGAACACGCCGATGATTTTGAAGTATTATCAGAACTTCCATATGAAGAGCGAATCCACCTGACGAATCAGGTGGACAGCCTATTGAAAGAAAAAAAATCATTAACTGGACGAATAGAGGAAATCAAGGTCCAATATGCTGATGCATTAGAAACCATTTTGAAAGGTGCATACATCATGCCTGCTGCAACACGGGACTTAGGTAAATCTTTCTTGGAATCGGCTCAGCCTGACTTTAAAGTGGGTCTGTTATTTGCCAAGAAAAAAACGGATGCCGAACGTGAGGCACGTATCAATGCTTTCTTGACCGATTTACAAGAAAAGGTGAAGACCCAGCTTGAATGGCATCTTAAAGAACTAGCCGTTAAAACGCTTAATCAAGCGGAAATCCATGATTCAACACTTGAAAGTAAGGCACAGGCACTTCAAATCGAGGTATCGGAATCTTACATAAAAAACTCTTTGAAGTCTCAAGTCGATATTACTGGTGAATACGTTTTAAACTATACGAATGATTTGGCATCAGCCATCAAAAAGAAAGCACGTGATGTATCTGAAGGATTTTTGAGTAATATGATTACCGTTATGGAAGGGATAGTGGAACAGCAGTCCATATCCATCGATAAGGAACTTGAAGGTTTTTCCGAATTTGCGGAAGCCCTTAAAGTTACTGCTGCGATGAATGCGGAAATCGAGTACCAAACGGAACGATTAGAGGCCATTGCTCATCAAACTGAATCATTAATCGATGAGCGTGATATCGATATGCTTTTAACCCAATGGAATGAAGAGGAAAAAAATATTACAGTCAAAATCATGAAAACCGCTAATGAAAGTAATTCAAGGTCCGTCAACGAACAAATTGTAACGGATCATGATAAAGAAAACAAGGAAGTTGAACATTCCGTGACTGTTTCTTCATCTGATGCTACTGATTTACGCGGAAAAGAAAAGCTGATGGAGACTGCAACGAGTTTACAACAGGCTGCCAAGCTAATTCAACCTTTGAGAGGGTTTCAATCTCTTTATAAAGAATTGAAAGAGAAGGCAAATCGCTTGGAACAGCAGACGTTCACTGTTGCGCTTTTCGGTGCATTCAGTGCGGGCAAATCTTCCTTTGCCAATGCGTTGATGGGGGAGAGCGTCCTTCCTGTTTCACCAAATCCAACAACTGCAGCAATCAACAAAATCATGTCTTCAGACGCTGAGCATCCACATGGAACGGCAACCGTCAAGCTAAAGACACAAGCGATGCTGTTGGAAGATGTAAGCCTGGCCTTGGCAGCCTTTGATAAATCGGCAAAAACGCTAGATGAAGCACTTCAACTGGCAGGACAAATCATTGCGAAGGCAGGGGAAGTTGATAAGGGGAAAACTCATTTATCCTTTCTAAGGGCTTTTCATCAAGGGCTGCCCGAGTACCAAAATGAATTGGGGAATGTCGTTACGGTAGATCTTGAAGGATTTAAACGTTTTGCTGCAGAAGAGTCCAAGTCATGTCTTGTAGATCTGATTGAACTGCGTTATGACTGTGAAATGACAAAGCAGGGGATGGTCCTTGTTGATACACCTGGGGCCGATTCAATAAATGCACGACATACAGGAGCAGCTTTCGAATATATTAAGAATTCGGATGCCATTCTATTTGTGACCTATTATAATCACCCATTTTCACGGGCAGACAGAGAGTTCTTGATACAACTTGGCCGTGTGAAAGATTCTTTCGCTATGGATAAGATGTTTTTCATCGTCAATGCCGTCGATCTGGCACAAACCACTGACGAATTGGACGAAGTGATGGATTATGTCACAGATCAATTGAATGGATTCGGAATCCGTTTTCCAAAACTGTTTCCGCTTACGAGTAAGGGAGCGTTGATGGAAAAACAAACGCCTGGTTCGTTTAAGCATTCGTTCCTTCCAAATAGCGGAATCTCGGAATTCCAAGGTCAATTCGATTCTTTCATAGAAAACGATTTAACGGGACTTGCAATTGAATCGGCTCAAGCGGCTGTAAAAAGAACGGAAGAGCTGCTACGAGATGTAATTACAGCTTCCAGGCAGGATGAGAAAGCGAAACGAAATGCCCTGGAAACCCTTTCTCATGAGGCACAGTCCATTTCGGAACTCCTCTCAGTCATTAAAGGGGATGCCGAAAAGCAACGTTTGAAAAAAGAGATAGACGAATTGACTTTTTATAGTAAACAACGGGTCTTCTTCCGGTTTAATGATTTCTTCAAAGAGTCGTTCAATCCGGCTGTTTTAAAAGATGATGGAGGCGATCTGAAAATTGTCCTCAAGCAATCTATGAAGAACTTATTGGATGCTTTAGGCTTTGACCTTGCCCAGGAAATGCGGGCAACGGCTTTAAGGACGGAAATGTTCGTAAATAAATTACTGAATGAGAAACAAAGCAGTTTGCTTTTGCAAATGCAAAAAATAAGAAGAAACCTTTCATTGCAGCCATTTGAACCTAATGAGAGGGAGTCCCTTGAATTTACAGGAGCTTTTGCGCAATTAGATACGGGGGAATTCAAAAAGGAATTGGCATTATTTAAAAATCCAAAATCTTTCTTTGAAAAAAATGAAAAAGCGAAAATGAGCGAAGGGCTTCAGAAGCGTTTAGATGATCCTGCCCTTGTATATGTAAAAGAGCAGGGCGGACGGATTTTCGAAATGTATAATGAAGTCCTCAATCAAGAGTTACTTGAGATTCAAAAAGAGTTTAAGACGGAAATATCGGATATCTTTGCAGGTTTACGGGCAGCATTGGAGGAAACGGTCGATTTACCGTATTATGAAAATGCCGTAGCGGAATTGGCTAAAATGCATTCGAAATAGAAACGAGGTCTCGTTCATGAAAGAAAACCTTATTTCACGATTGAGATACCTGGAAAAGAAAGAAGATATCACCATTTTGATGGCTGCTGTTACTGGCAGCCATTCTTTTGGTTTATCATCAGGCCAATCAGATTACGATGTTCGGTTTATATATGTTCATAATGATAAGCGGTCATACCTTAGCTTGAGTCAGCCAGTTGAAGTCATGCAAATGAAAGAAGACCTATTTGACATGGAAGGCTGGGATTTATTTAAATCTTCACGTCTTACCTTTAAGAGTAATCCTGCTCTATTTGAATTATTTCAGTCGCCAATCAAGTTGATTACGCATCCGGATTATTATAGGAAGATGAAGGGTTTGATTGCTGATTGCTATTCCAAAAAGGCACTGGGCCACCATTATTATCGGATGATGATCGATAATCTTCAACTATTGACAAAAACAGGGGGATCCGAAAGAAAAGAACTAAAAACATGGGTACAAATATACCGTTCGTATTTAATCCTTGAATATATAATTCAACTGGGTTCGCTGCCACCTTTATCAGTATGGGAATTACTTGATTTGGTTTCAATTGATCAAGAATTGAAAACCAGGATTACCCGGATATTTAAAGCAAAACAAATGGAGGAATATATAAGCAACAATGAAAGTGAAAAGAATCTTTCGATAATAGAAGGGAAATCACTTTCCTTAAAGAATGAGATAACTAGGCTAAATCAGGGAAAGAAGATGGAAACGGAGCTTAATGAATTAATTTGGACCATTTTGGAATAGGGGGTTTTTTAGATGAGTTTAATAATTGAAAAAGAAGAGCTGTTGCCGAAGTTGAATTCTCAAGAGATCAGAATTTGTGACTGCCGCTTTCAGCTAGGCTCTCCTGATGCGGGGTATAATGAATACAAAAAAGACCATATTTCCGGCGCGGTTTATTTCGATCTTGAAAAGGACTTATCGGGGCAGGTTCAAGAACATGGCGGAAGACATCCTCTTCCTGACCTGGAAACCTTTAAAAATAAACTGGAATCAAACGGAATCACCAATGATACGGTACTTATTGCTTATGATGGCGGGGAAGGTTCTTTTGCTTCCAGGTTTGCCTGGCTGCTCAGCTACCTTGGGCATCGGAAAGTTTATGTTCTTAACGGGGGCTTTCGCGCCTGGAGGGATGAGGGCTATCCAATTGACTCGAATCAAACGAAATATATGCCAACAGAATATCATATCGATTTAAATGATTCCGTTTTTGCATCTTTTCAAACAGTGAAGGATTACACTATGAATAGGACTGACGATATCGTATTAATGGATTCAAGGGAATCTAAGCGCTACGAGGGAATCGAGGAGCCGATAGATAAAAAAGCCGGACATATACCTGGAGCAGTAAATAAGGTGTGGACAAACGTTCTGGAAAATGGCTATTTTAAAAAGAAGGAAGATCTTCAGTCAAATTTTTCAGACATCGGTAAAGATAAGGAAATCATTGTGTACTGCGGTTCAGGTGTAACGGCATCACCCAATTATATTGCCCTGAAAGAAGCGGGCTTTAAAGATGTGAAGATATATATTGGCAGTTACAGTGACTGGATCTCGTATGATGATAATCCAATTGAATAATATTTTTTCCAATTAAACGATCCTTAAAAAAGGGGACAGTTATGTTAAAATGGAAGTACATCATGATAGAGGTGATAATGTGTTAATGAAAGAAAACGAGCAGCATCCTTCCTTTATGCTTGTCGATGGGATGGCGCTTTTATTTAGAGCTTATTATGCAACGGCAGTTACTGGTCAATTCATGATTAACTCAAAAGGCATCCCGACTAATGCCGTTCAAGGTTTTTTGAAGCATATGCTGACGGCGGTGAATCACTTTTCACCTAGTCATGTCGCGGTGTGTTGGGATATGGGCAGCAAGACTTTCAGAAATGAATTATTTGATGGATACAAGGCCAATCGATCAGAAGCTCCAGTCGAAATGATCCCTCAATTCGACCTAGCGAAAAAAGCGGTTGAAGCATTTGATATCCCTAACATAGGGCTCTCCGGATATGAGGCGGATGACTGTATCGGGACAATTGCCAAGGCTTCTGCCCAACATAGCCGGGTGGGTATATTGACTGGCGATCAAGATATGCTTCAGTTAATAGATGAAAACATTTCCGTGTTATTGTTAAAAAAAGGATATGGTAATTATGAAGTTCATAATCCCGATAGCTTTTTTGAATGGAAAGGGATCACACCAAGACAAATGATCGATTTAAAAGCTTTAATGGGTGATACAGCTGATAACTATCCCGGAGTTAAAGGAATAGGTGAGAAGACAGCGTTGAAATTATTGATCCAGTATCAAAGTATCGAAGGGATTCTTGAAAATGTTGCTTCATTGACGAACGGGCAACGAGCTAAAATTGAATCCGCCGTCGATATGCTTCATTTATCCAGGAAGCTAGCAGAAATAAAATGTGATGTACCAATTTCTTGTTCTTTGGACGATGCGGTCTATCAGTATGATCGGGAGAAGGTCAAAAATCTGGCTAGTGATCATGAATTCAGGGCTTTACTGCGAATGATTTAATACAATAAGCGGAGCTTCCAATGGGAGCTCTTTTATTTTGTACGGTGATTTTTTTGTCGAAAAATGGATAGTCAAAATCTTTGATATACGGTAAGATGAAAATAAGGCATGAAGTATGGAGTGGATGCAGAAGTGGCGAAATCAACTGAAGAGTATGTTAGTTTTTTAGAGGGAAAAGGATTCACTTTTGGTAATGACGCTATTGGTTTTATTTATTTTGGCAAGCGGTACACGGATGCGAGTGATATTTTAGTCAATGCAGCAATAGAATTGACATTGAAGGTACAAAAGAACTTTGATGGCAGCTTTTATATCTCCTTTTTGGAAAACTTAAAACAAAACGGCATTGAAACGCGTAGTGCAGCGGTATCTTTTGCAAAAGAACAGGGGCTGCTTAAATAAATCGGACTTCGTAACTGGAAGTCCGATTTATTTTATTGGCCTTTTCAAGTAAACTCCTGTGTCACGGTTTTCTTTTTCTTAACAGGCAGTTCAGCGAAGATCATCCCCAAGAATATGAATGTGCAGCCGATGATGGAGGCGGTAGTCAGTTTTTCCCCTATCAATATGTATGAAGATAACGCGGCAAAAACCGGTTCCATTGAAAAAATCAGCGCTACTCTTGTAGGTGTCGTATAGGCTTGGAAGAAGGTTTGTGCAAAAAAGGCGAACGCAGTGGCAAGGGCTGCCGTAACCAATAAAGCAGTCCATACGTCCTTTTGTAACATGACCTCTGAGCTGAAGATGACGGAATGATTCTCTTTAAAAATGAAGGCTGAAACAAATGATAATAAAGATACTGTGGAAACCTGAATCAGCGTCAATGGTAAAGCGGGTAAGGTCTTGGCATATTTAGCCGTTGTAATGATCTGCATGGCAAAACTGATTGCGCAAAAAAATACCAGTAAATCACCAATATTCAAATTGGAGCGGTCAGCGAAAGTCATTAAATAAAGCCCGATGGTTGCGGCTGCGACACCTATTATTGTATTGCGGGAAAGCCTATGTTTTAAAAGCAGCAGGGAAAACACGGGTACCATGACGACACTTAAACCTGTTATAAAGCCTGTCTTCGCAGGAGTTGTATAATTCAATCCGATCGTTTGAAGCCCATACCCCAAAAAAAGCCAAACCCCAATATGAAACCCAGCTATAAAAAGACCCTTGTTCCAAGTTTTCCCTTTTTTGTGTAAAGTCGATATATAAGGGATGAGCAAGAAAATGAAAGCCATGAAGAAACGGACCGCATTAAACGTGAAGGGGTCTAAAAAAGATAGGGCATTTTGAACCATGACAAAAGTGACGCCCCAAATAAATACAACGAATAGTAATGAAAAATCAGCTGTCTTGTTCATGATTTTCCTCGGAATTATTCATTCGAATGGCCCGTCTCGCCAACTCATCCGCGGACTTGTTTTCGAGATTTGGAATCCATTTCATGAAAAATAATTCAAGCTCATCGGAAAGCTTTAGCGCCCGTTCCAACAAAATGGCATACTTATTCTTTGCAAATCTTTTTTCAATGGCCCGGTTGATGGCTTGTGAGTCAGTACGAAAAGAAACGATTTGATACTTATTGGCTACACAAATTTCCAATGCTTTGATTAAAGCATGGTACTCCGCTTCATGGTTTTCCATATTACCAAGCGGAAAGGCATGCCGCTCGACCACACCATTATTATTTATGAAAACACCTGCGCCGCTCGGCCCTGGATTGCCTGCACTGGCACCATCAATATACACTTCGATCAAGATGTGCTCCTCCTCGAGTTTAACTGTCAATATGCTATTATAAAAAAACGTTTCATATAAAATAAGATTGAAACATGAGAATTTCAGGCTGATATGGGAACTATAATTAAAAAAGCGATACAAATGCTTACAATATATTATAAAGGGTAAGACGAAAAAAAGGTATGAAAATTGTAAGCTGTTCTGCATGAATGGTGAATGGATAAGGAGCTGGAAATCTTTGAAGGTAATTATGCAATGGACATATCATGCATCAAAAAAACCATCTGCCGATTTCGTTTCGGATTGGCTTGATGCCGGGGCTGCTCTGGTCATTACGGAAGATCTTGAAAAGGCAGGAAGGCTGAAAGAAGTGGAGTTCAAGGATGAATTCGATACAACCTGGACCAAGAAGGAACTAAAGAAGCTCCTGACGGAAGTGGAGGAAGAACCGCAGGATGTGACTGTTTTTTTTGATGGCGGTTTTCAAAAAGGTGAAAAGGTGGCAGGAATCGGTGTTGCCATTTATTTTCGCCAAGGTAAGAAGTTCTGGCGGTTACGCACCAACTTGAAATTGGAGCAATTTGAATCCAATAATGAAGCGGAATATGCTGCCTTTCATGAAGCGGTCAGGCAGATGGACGAACTTGGAATCCACCATCAAAGTTGTGTCTTTAAAGGGGATTCCCTAGTTGTCTTAAATCAACTTTCCGGTGAATGGCCTTGCATGGAAGAAAACTTAAATAAATGGCTTGACCGGATTGAAGCGAAACTGGATAAATTAAAGATGATTCCGGTCTGCAAGCCAATTTCTCGAAAGGAAAACCAGGAAGCCGATCGCCTGGCAACACTTGCACTGCAGGGAAAAGCCATTTTCAGCAAAATGGAAATTGCTGAGTCAAAGGAGCCATAACAACAATGAACAGGAAAAAAATATATGAAGAAGTGGAAGATGTTCTCGCTTCGTTTTGTCAAGATTGTTTTTTAAGGAAGCATTTTCGAAAAGAGAAGGGGCGGACGTATGCCCATCAGTTCTGTATTTCAGAATGTACGGTTGGTGAAAAATTAAAACAGCTGGGCAATGAACTTATTGACCGATCTTAAGTCCCCCAAAATTGCTTTCATTATGACACAAGGCCATGAAGGATATGGTATCATAGGTAAAAAATAGAGAAAAGTGTGAGAGCAATGAAAAATAGAAGAGGGAAGATTAATAATAAAGCGAATACGCCTCTTACCATCCCTGAAAAAGGTGGATATTCATTAACGGAAAATCATGTACAGCCTAACGTAATGATTCATGAAAGAATCAACGAAGCTTCTCTTCAAATGAAAAACATCTTTCAAGATATACGTAAAGAAGGAAAAATACAGCTTGATAAGATTGAATTGATTAAAGCCGAAGTAGCACCTGTCATTACAGAAGCTGCAAAGAATCCTGATATTTATTACCTTTTCGATGAGATGCAAGCAAAAAACGAGTACACGTATAGTCATAATATCGGGGTCGGAATCATTGCCACTTATCTGGGGATAAAGCTTGGATTATCGAAAGAAAACCTCTCAGCCCTAACATTGGCAGCCACGCTGCATGATGTGGGTAAAATAAGGATTTCGGATAGTATATTGGAAAAACCGGGTAAACTGACTGCGGCAGAATATGAAGAAATGAAGCTCCATACCATTTATGGGTATGAATTACTTAAAAATATCCCTGGAATCCTTCCGTCGATTGCATTAACAGCCCTACAGCACCATGAACGGGAAGATGGGCAAGGCTATCCACTTGGACTGAAGGGGAATGATATCGATCATCATGCGAAAATCGTCGCAATAGCTGATGTTTTCCATGCGATGTCCTCAAATCGTGTATATCATCAGGCCATGCCGTTTTATAAGGTGATTGAACAAATGAACAGCGATATGTTCGGTAAATTCAATCCGGAAATCCTGCTGGGATTTGTAAATCGTTTAATGTCCACATTGGTCGGAAAAGAAGTCATGCTTACTAATGAACGAATCGGGACGATCGTTATGATCAATCCATACGATCCCCTTAAAGTTTTATTGAAAACCAGTACGGGGATCATGGATTTGCGAATGGAAAAGGAATGGCAGATCGAACGAATCATCGGTTAATGAAAAAGAGCCCGATCATAAAAAATCGGGCTCTTCGTCATTCTTTTTTACCGAATCGAAATAGGTTTTGAGCATCACTTTATTTTCGCTGAAGTCTGCAATCGTATATTGATCAAGGACCTTTAGAAAAGCATCCAAGGCATTATTAAGAACAAATTTCAATGAACAAACGGGAGAAATCACACAGTTATCGTGATCTTTAAAACATTCCACCAGATAAAAATCCTCCTCGGTTCGTCGTACAAGTTCCCCTACATTTATTTCAGCGGGTGATTTTGCAAGCCGAAATCCGCCATTTCTTCCACGAATCGTCTCGATATAGCCTAACTTTCCAAGATTATGAACAATCTTCATCAAATGATTTTTAGACAGTTGATAAACTTCAGAAATCTCTTTAATATTTGATAATTTGCTTTGGTCGTGGGAAGCCAGGTAAATCAACACTCTAAGTGAGTAATCGGAATAACTCGTCAACCTCATGTTTATCGCCTCACATTCTATCCCCATTTGACTATATCATAAATGTGAACATTTTATAAACATGAAAGCTTATACTTTGAAAAAGATGTATAAAATATATTGCC
>NZ_JBHVQU010000094.1:0-15537 GCF_042886655.1 Peribacillus sp. NPDC058002
ATCCTCCATATGCCACTTTACAGGTACCTGCTGAAAGACCAGCATTGCCTTATCGAACCCGACCTCCTACTTCAGGGCTTTATACGATTCATCAATATTTACTTTCAGGCCGTTATATGCAGGAACGGTTTTCCAAACAGAATCTATTCGTGCATCCTGTGGTGCAATCTCATATTTTTTTGTTGATTCTTTTATTTGTAAAAGAAGCTCGTCTTCTTGCTTCATTGAAGCAACTGAATCATTGGTTAATTGGGTCAAATAAACTTGTGTATATGGATTTTGCACTAATAACCATGATATACCTGCAATGGCACTTATCGCAACTATCTGCTTCCATTTATTATTCATTTTTTACGCCCCCTTCATACCAAAATGTATGAAGAAAACGGACAAGGTAGAACATGACATGCTTATAACGCCATCGCAATATCGATATTCCAATATTTTCAAACAAAAAAAGCATGCAGATTCACAAGGAATCGCATGCCGGATTTTCATTTTCCATTACGATTGAGAAGGATTGGCTGCCTCTTTTTGCTCTTTCAAGACCGCTTTACGGGAAAGGTTTACCCTTCCTTGCTTATCGATCTCAGTAACTTTGACCAATAATTCATCGCCAAGTGAAACGACATCTTCCACTTTTCCGACTCTTTCTTCAGCCAGTTCAGAAATATGTACCAAACCGTCTTTGCCATTGAAGATTTCAACGAAGGCACCGAACTTTTCGATACGTTTAACTTTACCTAAGTATAGTTCACCCACGACGACTTCACGTACGATATCCTCAATGATTTTCTTCGCCTTTTGAATCATTGGTTCATCAGTAGAAGATATGAATACCGTTCCATCCTGTTCGATGTCGATTTTCACGCCAGTTTCTTCAATGATTTTGTTGATATGTTTTCCGCTCGGTCCAATTACATCACGGATTTTATCCGGATTTATGGACATTGTAACGATTTTTGGAGCATATTTGGATAACTGCTCACGCGGTTGATTGATTGTTGACATCATTGATTCCAAAATATGCATCCGGCCATGTTTGGCTTGTAGTAAAGCTTCTTCAAGAATCTCTCTTGAAAGACCCTCGATCTTAATATCCATTTGCAGGGCAGTAACACCTTTTGAAGTCCCTGCGACTTTAAAGTCCATGTCCCCCAGATGATCTTCCATACCTTGAATATCCGTTAAGATTGTATAGTGCTCACCTGTTTTAACAAGACCCATAGCAATACCTGCAACTGGAGCTTTCAATGGAACACCGGCATCCATCATTGCCAAAGTGCTTGCACAGATACTTGCTTGTGATGTTGAACCGTTTGATTCAAGGACTTCAGAAACAAGTCTGATTGTATATGGGAAGTCTTTATCGTTTGGAATCACAGGCTCCAATGCTCTTTCACCAAGTGCACCATGACCGATTTCACGGCGTCCTGCCCCACGGATAGGGCCAGTTTCCCCAACACTGAAATGCGGGAAATTATAGTGATGCATAAAACGTTTTGACTCTTCGGTACCAAGTCCGTCCAGAATCTGCACATCACCAAGAGCACCTAATGTACAAATGGATAGCGCTTGGGTTTGTCCGCGCGTGAACAATCCGGAACCATGAGTACGAGGCAGAATGGTAACCTCTGATGATAATGGTCTGATTTCGTCAGGATTACGGCCATCCGGACGCACTTTTTCTTCCGTGATTAAACGGCGTACTTCGGATTTGACCAATTTATTCAGGATTTCTTTGATTTGCTTTAATTTTTCTTCATCAGTCTCTTCTTCATAATGAACCAACACACGATCTTTTACTGCTTTGATGGCGTCTTCACGAGCATGTTTTTCCTGAACTTGTACAGCTTTGTTCAATTCTGCTTCACATAGGCCTTTCACTTCTGCTTCCAGTTCAGCATCCACTTGATATAAAGTGACCTGCATTTTCTCTTTGCCGATTTCAGCAACGATTTTCTCTTGGAATGCAATGATCTTCTTGATTTCATCATGTCCAAACATGATTGCTTCAAGCATGGTTTCCTCTGGTACTTCATTTGCTCCGGCTTCAACCATGTTGATAGCATCTTTAGTGCCGGCAACCGTCAGATTGATGTCACTTTTGGCTAGTTGGTCAACAGTAGGGTTAATAATGAATTCATTGTTGATTCTCCCCACTACAACTCCAGCAATTGGACCTTCGAACGGAATATCGGAAACAGAAAGTGCAAGGGAAGAACCTAGCATGGCTGCCATTTCCGTAGAGCAATCTTGATCGACACTCATGACCATGCTGATGATCTGAACATCGTTCCTGAAGCCATCTGCGAAAAGCGGACGGATTGGACGATCGATTAAGCGGCTTGCAAGAATTGCCCTTTCACTTGGTCGTCCTTCACGTTTGATGAAGCCTCCCGGAATTTTACCGACTGCATAAAGTCTTTCTTCATAGTTCACTGTCAAAGGAAAGAAGTCGACATTTCTAGGTTCCTTTGAAGCTGTTGCAGTACTTAATACAGCAGTTTCTCCATAACGGACTAAAACTGCTCCGTTCGCTTGTTTGGCTAATTGCCCTATCTCTACCGTTACATTACGGCCGGCCCAGTCAAATGAATACGTATGTTTTTCCTGTCCCATTTATTAAACCCCTCTCTGAATCTTCACTTAGAGGCTTAGTTTACCTAAACCTGTATTGGATTAAATCATTTATATGTGAAAGTAACTGAACTCGAGTTAAAACCAAACTATTCCTATTATGCACGAAAAAAACAAGCATTAACAGTAAAATGAATAAAAATTTCATTCATTTGATTATGTATATCCTGATCATTTATAAATGGAAAAGGACCCGGCTCCTGCCGAGTCCCAAGGACGAAGGCCCAGCCTTAAGTAGAATACGTCCAAATCATTTGATTAACATCAAAAAAGCGGGAAATTTCCCGCCTTCCTGAAAAAATTATCTACGTAGACCTAATTTGTTAATTAGTGTACGGTAACGAGTAACGTCTTTGTTACGTAGGTAAGTTAAAAGGTTACGACGTTTACCTACCATTTTTAGAAGACCGCGACGTGAATGGTGGTCTTTTTTGTGTGTGCGTAAGTGACCGTTCAAGTTGTTGATTTCTTCTGTTAATACTGCGATTTGAACTTCTGGAGATCCAGTGTCAGTATCGTGAGTTCTGAACTCAGCGATAAGTTCGTTTTTGCGTACTTGTGTAATTGCCATGTTATTATTCCTCCTAAAATTCTGTAAAATCACCTATTACCGAGCCAGCGTCGGAGTCTCGACTAGCCAAGCAATGGTTATTTTCATACATACAATAGAATACATGTTTTTCATTAAAATTGCAAGTCTTGTCTTTTATGCTTCAAGTTTTGCAAAATAGGCCATTGCATTTTGCTTATCCGTTTCAATCTGAGCGACCAATGCTTCAAGTCCGGAAAATTTCTGTTCACTCCGAAGTCTTGTATGCCATTCCACCGATACCTGGTTGCCATAAATATCACCCGAGAACTCCAATGCATGAACCTCTACAGTGGGATACTTAGGTTTTTCTTCGTGGAACGTAGGCTTGTAGCCGACATTGCAAACTCCATTATACCATTTACCGCTTATTTTGATCCTGACGGCATATACGCCTGCAGCAGGAAAGATATAATCGTCACTTACTTCAATATTAGCGGTGGGGAAACCCAGCTTCCTGCCCCGCTTTTCACCGTGAACGACATGACCTTTCGTTAAATAGCGGCGGCCAGCCAAATGATAAAAGTCGGAAAAGTTGCCATTACCGAGAGTTTCCCTGATTCTCGACGAGCTAACCTTTTCATCTTCAAGTGTCTGTTTTTCAACGACTGTCTGCGAAAACCTTCCCTGTGCGTAAACAGGCAAATCCTCCATCGACCCTTGACCATAGCGGCCGTATGAATAATCAAAGCCTGCAACTACGTGAAGAACATTCAGCCCGGCAATGTATTCATCAACGAACCGCTCCGGCAGTACCGAAGCAAATTCCTTGCTGAAATGGACAATGAATAAATAATCGATCTCCATCGACTCTATGATATCCACCTTATCTTCAAGTGGAGTGATATAGCGGATATTTTCCGTTTTCCTACCCAGTACTGCAGAAGGATGCGGGTCAAATGTCATGACTGCTGACTTAAGATTCATTTCATCGGCTTTTTTCTTGGCGGTTTGAATAACAATCTGATGACCTTTATGTATACCATCAAAAAATCCAAGCGCCATTACAAGCTCGGGAAAATCATCCGAATTAAATTGATGAGGATGCTCTATTGCGATCACTTTCACCTTTCAATCTCCTCTTTCCGACGGTAAAACGGTCTATAATTCTTGTGCCAATACTTTTACAGGTTTAATTAATCCCACTTTTGTCGGATGTATTTGATAAATGGCAATGGCCTTATCTGCTGGATCGACCATCACAAAAGGCTTTCCTTTTTCAACAACAACATCCTTTGTTTGTTCCAATACCGCACCGTTAAGTACTTTCTTTGCTACTTTATCACTAATCTGAAATTTGGGCAAATGAAATAATCCCCGCTCCAAAGGCAACAGAAATTCATCTGTTTTTCCACTTTCCATGAACTCTTCCACTTCAGCAAATGTAAAACAGTCCTCCTGCTTAAAACCTGCTGATTCAATACGCGTCAAGTCTGACATATGGGCAGGAAAACCCAGTTCTTCACCCATCATGACTGCAAGCGTCCGAATATACGTTCCTTTGCTGCATTTGACGCGAAAACGAAAAGAAATGGTTTCCCCTTTAAATTCAGAACGATCATCAAGAAGGGTAATTTCATGGATGGTGACCTCCCTTGTCGGCCTCTCCACTTCTATCCCTGCACGGGCATATTCATATAACTTTTTCCCGTTTACTTTTACCGCTGAAAACATTGGCGGCGTCTGTTCAATTTTTCCAGTCAATGATTCCAGCACATCAAGAATACGTTTACGCTGAATCACTTGATCAATCTTTTTCTCTTCCACTTTTTCACCGCTTGCGTCTTCAGTTGTCGTTGAAAAACCAAGGGTCACTTCCCCTTCATACGCTTTACCGGCTTCTGTCAAATATTCGGCTATCTTAGTTGCCCTGCCAATACAAATAGGCAAAACCCCTGTTACATCAGGATCTAAAGTACCTGTGTGCCCAACCTTTTTTGTCTTTAAAATCTTTCTTAATTTAAAAACACAATCATGGGATGTCAATCCCCTGGGTTTCCATAATGGAAGAATACCGTTCACGCTTTCACCTCATCATTTATAAAACACCCTAAACTATTATCATAAAGCAAAATGAATTCCAATTCCGAAAGGTGGGTGTTTTTCCTTTTTCAAAAAAAAGAGACCGACATCAAGAAGTGCAAAGCACTTATTGAGTCGGCCTCCTTTTACTGCTTGCTTATTCCTCGTCTTTTTCAGCCGGTTTATCCTCTGAATTGATTTGGGAAATCAACGACTCGATGCGATTACCATAATCGACCGATTCATCAAATTCAAAAAACAGCTCAGGGGTTTTGCGCAGGCGGATTCTCTGCCCAATTTCTGAACGCATGAATCCTTTCGCCTTAGCAAGACCTTGCAGGGTTTTCTCCCTTTGTTCCTGGTCACCCAAAACGGAAATATAAACTGTTGCCTGTTGTAAATCGCCTGTAACCGCGACATCCGTCACTGTTACAAATCCGATTCTTGGATCTTTAATTTTTCGGCCGATAATTTCACTCAGCTCTTTTTTCATTTGTTCGCCAACACGATTTGAACGAAGGCTCATAATATCACCTCGATAGCCTAAAGCCAGTCTATATCTGTTATTGTTCGCTCTAGTTCCGGAAAAGAATCTAGAAATTTAAGGGCATTTTGAAGTTCCCGTTCAGTAGCCTTCCTTGAGGATGTTACGGTTACGATAGTAATCCTTGTCCGCTGCCATAAATCCTGAAAATCGGTCTCTGCTACAGAAATATTGAACTTCTGCTTAAGCCGTGTCATGACACGCTGAAGCACGGCCCTTTTTTCTTTCAAAGAATGGGTGTCATGGATGATGCATTCACATTGGACAGAGCCAACGATCATTTACGTTCGATCTCTTCCATTACAAACGCTTCAATTATATCGCCTTCTTTAAGGTCGTTGTAATTTTTAATCGTAATACCGCACTCATAGTTCGTTGCCACTTCTTTTACATCATCTTTAAAACGTTTCAATGCATCAATTTCCCCTTCGTAAATGACGACACCTTGACGAATTAAGCGAATACCGCTATCACGTGTAATTTTTCCTTCTGTAACGTAAGATCCGGCAATCGTACCTACCTTGGATACTTTGAAAGTCGTACGAATTTCTGCCTGACCGATAATTTTTTCCTCGAATTCAGGGTCAAGCATCCCTTTCATAGCCGACTCGATCTCTTCGATCGCTTTATAGATGATGCGGTGAAGGCGGACATCAACATTTTCTGATTCAGCTGCACGCTTCGCATTCACATCAGGACGGACGTTAAATCCGATGACGATTGCATTCGAAGCTGTAGCAAGGATGATGTCAGACTCTGTAATGGCACCGACGCCAATGTGTATGATTTTCACTTTAGCGCCTTCTACTTCTATTTTATTCAGGGAAGCGGCCACTGCTTCCGCAGAACCTTGAACATCAGCTTTTAGAATGATGTTCAATTCTTTGATTTCCCCTTCTTTCATTTGTTCGAATAATGTATCCAGGGTTACACGGGATTTCTCATTACGTTGTGAAGCAAGTTGTCTCTGTGCACGCACTTCCCCAACTTGACGGGCCGTTTTCTCATCTTCAAAGACGATGAAACGATCGCCGGCCTGTGGCACTTCGTTCAATCCAGTGATTTCAACCGGTGTTGAAGGACCTGCATCCTTAACACGGCGTCCAAGATCGTTGACCATAGCACGAACACGTCCGAATGTATTACCGATAACAATCGGATCACCGATTTTCAACGTTCCGTTTTGAACAAGCAAAGTGGCAACCGATCCGCGCCCTTTATCCAACCGTGCTTCGATAACCGTTCCATTTGCTTTACGGGATGGATTCGCTTTATACTCCTCAACTTCACTTACAAGAAGAATCATTTCAAGCAAGCTATCGATTCCCTCACCGTTTTTAGCTGAAATTGGTACGAAAATTGTGTCTCCGCCCCATGCTTCAGAAACTAAACCATGTTCTGTCAATTCTTGCATGACACGGTCCGGATTGGCAGCCTCTTTATCCATCTTATTGACTGCGACGATAATTGGAACTTCCGCCGCTTTGGCATGGTTGATTGCTTCAATCGTTTGAGGCATAACGCCATCATCCGCTGCGACGACAAGAATGGTGATATCGGTAACTTGTGCACCGCGGGCACGCATTGTTGTAAACGCGGCATGACCTGGTGTATCCAAGAAAGTTATTTTCTTATCGTTTACTTTAACTTGATATGCACCGATATGCTGAGTGATCCCGCCCGCTTCGCCTTCAGTAACTTTTGTATGGCGTATAGAATCAAGCAATGTCGTTTTACCATGGTCAACGTGTCCCATGATCGTCACGACAGCCGGACGTTCAATCAAATCTTCAGAAGCGTCCTCAGTGACAAGTGATTCAAGGTCTGTTAGGTCAACACGAATCTCTTCTTCTGCCACTACACCGTATTCCGCACAAATCAATTCAATTGCATCTTTATCCAAAGTTTGGTTGATTGTTGCCATAACACCAAGCATAAAGAGCTTTTTAATGATTTCAGAAGGTTCACGGTGAAGTTTTTTTCCAAGTTCCATAACTGTCAAAGACTCATAAAACGTAATTTTCTCTGGAAGTTCTCTTTCTTTACGTTTTGTAACAGGTGCCTGAGGCGCTTGTTGTCTTTGTTTATTATTTTTATTCTTGTTATTGCGACCCTTGTTGAACTGACCTGTTGGTTTTTTCGTACCTACAGGTTTAACTGGTGGTTTCTTCTTCAGCTTTTCTTTATTGACTGTGCTCTTTTCATCCGCTTCAGCTTCGTACTTCGCGACTGTAGCGTTAGCTTTTGGTTCAGCAGCTTGGCTTTTATCTTCGTTTTTAGGTTTGATTGAATCGTTTAATTTATTTACAGTTGAATCGTCTAATGCTGTCATATGGTTTGTTACCTCTATATTCATTTCTTTAAGTTTATTTATTACATCCTTGCTTGAAACGTTCTTTTGTTTTGCATATTCATATACACGCAATTTTGTCATACGTTCACCCCCGTAAAATTTAATCGAGCAGCGTTCGGAGTTTTTGTGCAAAACCTTCATCCAGAACTGCGACGGCAACTCTAGCATCCTTACCTATCGCATGGCCGAGCATTGACCTGCTTTCGACTCTTTTTAAAGGAACCTGATAAAATGCGCACTTATCAGATATTTTTTTTTCAGTGTTTTTTGAAGCGTCCGCGGATAAAATAACAACTTTGGCATTACCGCTTCTAATCTCTTTAACCACTAATTCTTCACCCGAAATTAGCTTGCGTGCTCGATTGGCCAAACCTAATAGAGACATCCATTGTTGTTGTTGGGTCATGTTGTTAGTTTTTCTCCTTATTCACTAATTCAAGCAATTGTTCATAAAGGGAAGAATCGATTTGAGTACTAAGGTGATTAGCCAGCACATTTTTCTTTTTGGCCAGCTCGATAACATCCCGATCAAGAGTCAAATAAGCTCCCCTTCCCGATTTTTTTCCGGTCGGATCAAGGCTGACTTCCCCTTCTTTAGATCGAACGATGCGAATGAGTTCTTTCTTCGGCTTCATTTCACCTGTTGCCACACATTTACGCATCGGGATTTTTTTTCGGCTATTCATCTTTTTCACCTCGAATTACTCGTTATCCTCTTCGAAATCTGTTTCCTCTTCAGTAACATAACTATCTCTGCTCAAAAGGAATTCCTGTTCTTCCACAGGATAAATACCAGCTTCGCGGGCTTCCGTTTCACTCTTGATATCAATTTTCCAGCCTGTAAGCTTGGCAGCTAAACGGGCATTTTGTCCACGCTTACCAATTGCCAGGGAAAGTTGATAATCCGGAACGATTACAGTCGTCGCCTTTTCCTCTTCTTTAACGATAACTTCAAGTACTTTTGAAGGGCTTAAAGCATTCGCAACGAAAATGACCGGATTCTCCGACCATTTAACGATATCGATCTTTTCACCTTTCAATTCATTGACGATCGCCTGAACACGCTGTCCTTTTTGGCCTACACAAGAACCGACAGGATCGACTTCTTCGTTATCGGAGTGCACGGATATTTTTGAACGGTCGCCTGCTTCGCGGGCAACTGACTTAATTTCCACTGTTCCATCAAAAATTTCAGGCACTTCGATTTCGAATAAACGTTTTAAAAGGCCAGGGTGTGAACGGGATACAAAAATTTGCGGGCCCTTTGAAGTCTTTTCAACTTTAGTGATGAAAACTTTAATGCGGTCATGAGGTTTATACTGTTCATTCGGCATTTGCTCATTCACTGGGAGCAAAGCTTCGATTTTACCTAGGCTCACATAAATGAATCGGGAATCCTGGCGTTGAACGATGCCAGTCATGATATCCTCTTCACGATCGATGAATTCGGCATAAATGATGCCCCGTTCAGCTTCACGCACTCTTTGAGTGACGACTTGCTTTGCTGTTTGTGCTGCAATACGGCCGAAATCCTTTGGTGTTACTTCCATTTCGACAATATCCTCTAACTGATAGTTGGGATCAATTGCTCTTGCTTCTTCAACAGAAATTTCCAGACGCGAATCGAACACTTCGTCAACAACGTCTTTTCTGGCAAATACACGCATAGTTCCTTTACCAAGATTCAAGTCGATACGTACATTTTGTGCTTGGTTAAAGTTACGGCGATATGCCGATATAAGGGCAGATTCAATCGCGTCGATCAAAACCTCCCTGGAAATTCCTTTTTCGTTTTCTAAAATATAGAGAGCATCCAATAACTCATTGCCCATGGTGATCCCCCTTACGGATATTTAAATTAATGATTTGCTTGACTTAAGAGAAGGTAATCGCCAATCTCGCTTTGGCTACCTTTTCGAATGGTATGACGATTGTTTTCTTTCTTGTTTTGATTCTGACCTCGAGTGTCACTTCTTCACCATCGAAACCGGTTAAGATTCCTTCGAATTCTTTTTCATCTAAAATGGGCTCATATGTTTTTATGTAAACATTTTTACCGATAGCATTAAGGAAATCCTTCTCTTTTTTCAGAGGCCTTTCAGCTCCGGGTGATGAAACTTCGAGAAAATAATTTTGTGGAATCGGATCAACCTCATCAAGCTTTTCACTGAGTTTTTCACTCACATTTCCGCAATCATCAATATCTACGCCTGTTTCTTTATCAATGTACACTCGAAGGAACCAGCTTTTACCTTCCTTCACATACTCCACTTCGACTAATTCAAGCTGCAATTCTTCAAGAATTGGTATTGCTAATTCCTCTACGACTTCCGTTACCTTTTTACTCATTTGTTTCCTCCATACGTGCGTTGTATGCGCTTGGTTTCGGATTCAAAATTAAATGGTCAATACAACACGAAAGAGTGGGTTTCCCCACTCTTGCCATTGGTTCCTCTTAGTATTTCCAATAAAAATATACCATAATCAAGATATTTATGCAAATATCATGTCTGTTTCTTCCTTTTTGGAATCAGTTTCCTCTTTAAAATAAAGATAACTGATTTTGTTCAGGCAATGACTCCAGACAGCCTTGTTTATCAAGGTATTCAAGGATGGTCTTCGAAACCTTCCCCCGTTGTTGAAGGTCTTCTTTGGAAAGGAATTCACCATTTTCCCGCGCGTTGACGATATTGATCGCCGCATTCGTTCCAAGACCAGGTATCGAATTGAATGGCGGTATCAAAGTATTTCCTTCAATTAAGAATTGATCTGCACTGGATTTGTACAAGTCCACTTTAGCGAATGAATATCCGCGTTCACACATTTCCAAAGCAAGTTCAAGAACCGTCAATGTATTCTTTTCCTTTGTGGATGCATCCAATCCCTTTACCATGATTTCTTCCATTTTTGATTTGATCGCTTGCGACCCCCGTGTCATGGCGTCGATTTCAAAATCATCGGCACGTACTGTGAAATAGGCTGCATAATACAATAAAGGCAGATGCACTTTAAAATAGGCAATCCGAACAGCCATTAAGACGTAAGCTGCAGCATGGGCTTTCGGGAACATGTATTTAATCTTCTTACATGAATCGATATACCATTCCGGCACCTCATTTTTCCTCATTTCCTCTTCGAATTCCTCCGAGAGCCCTTTCCCTTTACGAACAGATTCCATGATTTTAAACGCTAGGGAAGGATCTAGGCCTTGGTATATCAGATAGACCATAATATCATCCCGGCAGCCTATAACCTCACTTAGTGTACATATGCGGTTGTGGATCAATTCCTGTGCATTGCTCAGCCATACATCCGTACCGTGGGAAAGCCCTGAAATCTGAACAAGCTCGGAAAATGTCGTAGGTTTCGTATCTTCAAGCATCTGCCGGACAAAGCGCGTACCAAATTCCGGTATGCCAAGCGTACCCGTTTTACACATGATCTGTTCTTCGGTAACTCCTAAAGATTCAGTACTGCTGAATATTTTCATTACTTCCGGATCATCGGTAGGGACGGTCTTTGGATCGATGCCACTTAAATCTTGAAGCATCCGGATTACAGTCGGATCATCGTGACCAAGTATATCAAGTTTCAAAATATTATCGTGAATGGAATGGAAATCAAAGTGAGTTGTTTTCCACTCAGAATTCCTGTCATCCGCAGGGAACTGAATTGGTGTGAAATCATAGATATCCATATAATCCGGAACAACGATAATTCCCCCCGGGTGCTGTCCAGTCGTCCTTTTCACACCAGTACAACCGGCAACAAGGCGATCAGTCTCGGCTCCACGCATGTGGATGTTATTATCAGAGGAATACCCTTTTACATATCCATAAGCCGTTTTTTCAGCGACCGTACCAATCGTTCCGGCACGATATACATATTCTTCACCGAATAAGACCTTCGTATAGTTATGGGCCTTCGGCTGATACTCACCGGAGAAGTTCAAGTCAATATCCGGAACCTTATCCCCTTTAAATCCAAGGAAGGTTTCAAACGGGATATCATGCCCGTCTTTTGTATAAGCAATGCCACAATCGGGACAGTCTTTATCTGGCAGGTCAAACCCGGAACCTACAGAACCGTCATTGAAGAATTCGGATTTCTTGCACTCCGGACATACATAATGCGGCGGAAGCGGATTCACCTCTGTAATTTCCGTCATGGTGGCAACGAAAGATGATCCAACCGATCCCCTTGAACCAACTAGATAACCATCATTCAAGGATTTTTTAACAAGTTTGTGGGAAATTAAATAAATAACGGCAAAACCGTGGCCAATGATGCTTTTCAATTCTTTCTCAAGACGGGCTTCCACGATTTCCGGCAGGTTCTCTCCATAAATCTTCCTTGCCATTCCATAACTCATTTGACGCATCTCTTCTTCTGCACCTTCAATTTTAGGTGTGTATAACTCATCCTTGATAGGTTTGATTTCTTCAATCATATCAGCGATTTTATTCGTGTTGGTTACCACGACCTCTTTGGCTTTCTCAGAACCGAGGAAGGAGAATTCCCGCAGCATTTCATCTGTCGTCCGAAAATGTACGTCAGGAAGCTTATGGCGATTCAGCGGATTTGCGCCACCTTGTGAATTCACAAGGATTTTACGGTAAATTTTATCATTCGGATCTAAATAATGCACATTTCCCGTGGCTACGACTGGCTTATCCAATTTTTCACCAAGCTTGACGATATTGGAGATGATCGTTTCCAATGATTTATCATCCCGTACATATTCAAGCTCAATCAAATGCTTATACACTTCCTTCGGATGGATTTCAAGATAATCGTAGAATTCGGCGATATCGACGACTTCCTCAAAACCCTTCTGCATCATCCCTTCAAAAACTTCCCCTTTATCGCATCCCGATCCGACCAAGATTCCTTCACGATACTTTTTAAGTTGTGAGCGTGGTAGTCGGGGCACACGATAGAAATAATCTATGTGTGATATTGAAATTAATTTGAAAAGGTTTTTTAAGCCAGCCTGTGTTTGCGCAATCAGCGTACAATGAGACGGCCGGGAACGCTGATAAGCGTTTCCTTTACCCATATTGTCATTAAGTTGATCATGATGGGTAATCTCCTTTTCCATTGCATCCTTTAGCATCTTCAGCATAAGGTATCCTGTAGCTTCGGCGTCATAAATGGCCCTATGATGCTGGGTCAAATCAATATCGAACTTTTTACATAATGTATTTAACCGGTGATTTTTAAACTCCGGATATAAGAAACGGGCAAGTTCCAATGTATCAAGAACAGGATTGGAAGCTTTAGGATAACCCAAGTTTTTATAGCCTATATTCAAAAATCCCATATCGAAGGCTGCGTTGTGAGCAACCAGAATCGCATCGCCCGCCCATTCCTTGAACTTTTCTAGTACTTCCGAGACTTCCGGAGCATTTTCTACAAGATCATCAGTGATTCCAGTCAATTCTATCGTCGTATTGGATAGTGGATGATGCGGATTAGCAAAAGACTCGAAGCGATCAATAATGTCACCATCACGAATTTTCACTGCAGCAAATTCAATGATCGTATCATAAACGGCTGATAGGCCTGTCGTCTCTACGTCAAACACAACATAGGTGGCATCTGCCAAAGCGATATGCGCCTCATTATAAACTATGGGCACACCATCATTTACCAGATTCACTTCGACACCATAAAGGATTTTGATACCATTCTTTTTCCCGGCACTATAAGCTTCAGGGAATGATTGGGCTCCCGCATGATCTGTAATGGCTACAGCCTTATGCCCCCACTTTGCTGCCTGGGCAACAAGCGCAGAAGTAGGCGTCACTGCATCCATTTGGCTCATTGGGGTATGCATATGCAGTTCTACACGCTTTTCCCCTTCTGGAGCCTTATCCTGCCGTCCTTGTTTAGAAATTTCATTTATATCATTTGCGATCATTACTAGGTCACGTACGAATGTATCATTTTGGATGCTGCCTTGGGCACGTACCCACATCCCTTTTTTCACTCGGGCAAGTATGGCAGCATCTTCTTTATCACGGGAAAACATTTTGACCAATATCGAGCTCGTATAATCTGTGACTTTAAAAGTCAACAGGCTTCGTCCGCTGCGTAACTCACGCACTTCTGCATCAAATACGAAGCCTTCGATAGCAATCCTGCGCTCTTCATCAATAATTTGTTCGATTCTGCGGAAATCCGCATCTTCTTTAATCGTATAGCCAATTTTAACCGGTCCATCGTAGACGGCATCGTCCCCGCCTTTTTCCGATTCTTTTTTCTGCATTTCCACTAGGGCAGCAAGTCCCTTTTCTGCGTCTTCCTTTTGTTTCTCTTCTAAGAACTTTTGGTAATCAGGATTCGAAACCGTTTCCTTCACTTCCGCTTCAAGTGTCAACGGAGGAAAACCGAATGTTTGATAGATATTCGAAATGATGCCGGAGTATTTTCGCTTCAACTGACCAGCCTCCGCATCATTCCGGGCGCTAACGATAAGCTTATATCCATTTACCGTTGGAACTTGTTCATTTAGAAGTGATAACAGTGCAGGAGACATGCCTTCAAGCTCGCCAATGCAGTTTTTCCAATACTCCTTCACCAATTGTTCCGTCACTTGCGGATTGGCCACATTCAAGTTGAATGTGACCTTTGCAATATGGGAAAACGTACTTGCCAGATGAGTAGCAAGTCTTGTATGAACACTGCAAGGAATTAATGCAGGTATATTAAAGGCAAAATGCCATGTTTTGGACTCCCTCTCGATTGAGAGTTTATCAATTTCGGCACCTATGAAATAATTCACAAAGGCATCCTCAGTCAAGCCCATTTGCTGGAGCAAGAGTTGAAATCTCTCTCTACCGCTATTTGGATTTTGATCCATTCCCTCTCTCCCCTATCTACTATCTCTTATTTTTCACAATCATTTTCTTTTGATACCAGAGGCTATTATAACATATCATGAATGTTTCACTAGTATCCAAATCCATGAAAAGGAAAGGCATCATCCAATTGAATGATGCCTAATTCCGCTATTTTTAAATTATGCCATTATTTCGTGAAGCTTTTGAGTCAGTTCAGCTCTTTCAACTTCAAGAACCTCACCCGTTTTACGGATTTTCACTTCAACGATTCCCTCGGATGCCTTTTTACCAACAGTCACCCTGACAGGAAGACCCATCAAGTCAGAGTCTGCGAATTTTACGCCCGCACGTTCTTGACGATCATCCATAAGAACTTCCATGCCTTGTGCCTTTAGATCATTATATAAATCTTCTGCCAGGGCAGCCTGAGCCTCATCCTTCATATTGATTGGAATCAAATGGACTTGGTATGGCGCTAAATTCGCTGGCCAGACCAACCCTTTTTCATCGTTGAATTGTTCAGCAACAGCGGCTCGTGTACGGG